>JAGVFD010000026.1 GCA_020057805.1 Sideroxydans sp.
ACTCGGACAAGATGGCTGATGTGATGCGTGCTTGCGAGGATATGACGCAAGTGGAAACGCCTGAAAATGCGGATGTGATTCTCTTTAACACCTGTTCGATTCGAGAGAAATCCGAAGGTAAAGTGTTTTCTGATTTGGGGCGGGCGCGTGAAATTAAAAAGCTCAATCCCAATTTGCTGATTGGCGTGGGCGGTTGCGTGGGTAGTCAGGAAGGTGAAGCTATTTTGAAGCGTGCGCCTTATGTCGATTTTGTATTTGGACCACAGACCTTGCATCGCTTGCCCGCGTTGATGGCGGCGCGACTCGCCACGGGAAAATCGCAGGTGGACATCAGTTTCCCCGAGATTGAAAAGTTTGACCATTTGCCTGCTACGCCCACTACACACGGCAGCGCCTTCGTCTCGATTATTGAGGGTTGCAGCAAGTACTGCACATTTTGCGTGGTGCCTTACACGCGCGGCGAGGAGTTGTCGCGCCCCGTTGCGGACGTGATTCGTGAAGTGAATAGTTTGACCGCGCAGGGCGTGAGTGAGATCACCTTGCTGGGGCAGAATGTGAATGCCTATCAAGGCTTGGCAGAAGATGGTGAAGTGGTGGACTTTGCTTATTTGTTGCAAGTTGTCGCAGCCTTGCCGCGTGTGCAACGCTTGCGCTTTAGCACTTCGCACCCGCGTGAAATGTCGCAACGGCTCATTGATTTATATGCCACGGAATCCAAATTGGCTGGGCATTTACACCTGCCTGTGCAATCAGGTTCAGATCGCATCTTGGCGGCGATGAAGCGCGGCTATACCGTGCTGGAATACAAATCCATCGTGCGTAAATTGCGCGTTGCACGTCCTGATATTTCAATCACCTCGGACTTTATTGTGGGCTTTCCGGGCGAAACCGAGACTGACTTTGAAGCGACGATGAAACTGATTGATGACGTGGGATTCGATGCCAGTTTTAGTTTTACCTTTAGCCCGCGTCCCGGCACGCCAGCAGCAGAGATGATGGATGAAACGCCTGCGGAAGTTAAGTTGGCACGCCTGCATCGCCTGCAAGCGCGCATTACGGAATTGGGGCAACAGGTGAGTGATGGCATGGGCGGCACGGTGCAGCGCGTGTTGGTCGAAAATGTGTCGCGTAAAAATACGCAGGAAATGGCGGGACGCACGGATAACAATCGCGTGGTGAACTTTGCGGGGTCGCCCGGTATGTTGGGGCGTTATGTGGATGTGCGTATTGTGTCGGGTACGCTGCACACCTTGCGTGGTGAGTTGGTGATTGAATAATGGACGCGATAAATAAACTTTCTCTGTCAGTGCAATACGCGAGCAACGCGAAGAAGTTGCCGACGCGCCCACAATTTAGGCGCTGGGTAAAAGTAGCGCTGGAGCAGGATGTGCAGATGGTGTTACGCATCGTGGACGAAATCGAAGGGCGCGCGCTCAATCAAAGTTATCGCGGTAAAGACTACGCCACCAATGTGCTGACCTTCGTGTACGACGACAGTACGCCCTTGTATGGCGATGTGGTTATCTGCGCACCGGTAGTAGTGCGCGAAGCGAAAGAGCAAGGCAAAGACTGGCTTGCCCACTTTGCCCATCTCACTTTGCACGCGGCCTTACATCTACAGGGCTATGACCACGAAAACAAACGCGATGCCGAAGAGATGGAAGCGCGCGAGACTGCGTTGATGCTCAAATTACGGTATCCTGCGCCCTATCTTATTAGTTGATAGCAAAGTAATGGACGGTTCAGAAAGTAGTAGTAGCAAACCCACCTTGTTGGAACGGCTTTCCACGCTCTTATTGCGTGAGCCAGAAGATCGCGAGCAATTGGTCGCACTTTTACACAGCGCTTACGAGCGTAATCTGTTGGATGCTGAAGCACTCTCCATGATGGAAGGCGTTATCCAAGTTTCCGAGCGGCAAGTGCGTGAAATTATGTTGCCGCGCGCGCAGATGGACGTCATCGACATCAGTCAGCCACCCGAAGAATTCCTCCCTTTCGTACTTGCAACAGCACATTCGCGCTTCCCTGTGATTGAAGGCGATAAAGACAATATCGTGGGAATTTTGTTGGCGAAAGATTTGTTGCGCTACTACGCAGGTGAAGAATTTGTGGTGCGCGATATGTTGCGTCCCGCCGTGTTTGTGCCGGAATCGAAACGCCTCAATGTGTTGCTGCGCGACTTCCGTAGCAACCGTAATCACATTGCACTGGTGGTGGATGAATACGGCGGCGTGAGCGGTATGGTCACCATTGAAGATGTGCTGGAGCAGATCGTGGGAGACATTGCCGATGAATACGACTTTGATGAAGAGGAAGACAACATCATTCGTCAAGACGACGCGCATTGGCGGGTGAAGGCAGACACCGAAATCGAAGACTTCAACACCGCAATGGGCACGGATTTTAGCGATGAAGACTGCGACACGGTCGGCGGTCTCGTGCTCAAATCAGCAGGCCAGCTGCCCAAGCGCGGTGATTCTATTCAGATTGGCGAATGGCAATTTAACGTGCTGCGCGCCGATAGCCGCAGACTGCATTCACTGTTGGTAGAGCGATCGTTGATTGAGGCAGATAAGTCGGAGTGACTCGCTAATAAGGCTGGAATC
>JAGVFD010000079.1 GCA_020057805.1 Sideroxydans sp.
CAGCATCAGCGAAAGCAGCAGCGTTGCTGCCATGCGTAAGCGAGGCGTGTGGCGCAAGGTGATGCGCGAGATGAGCCACATCGGTAACACGCCGAACACTATGAGGTGAATGAAAAACGCCGAATGTAGATAGCTGCCCGCCTCCGCACCATTCGTGTTGAACACATTGCCCATCATGGCTTTGTCCAACACCACCTGATAAGTCTGGATGAAATAGATCGCGATGGCGTTGCCAAACGCAAAGAACATCGCGACCGGCTTGAGCAGCCGCTGCGAAATCAGCGCGCACAAAAACAAAATTAAAACCGTCAGCAGCATGACAATCACAAACAAAGTCAGCACCGCCAAGATGCCATTACGTGAGCTTGGATCAAGCTCACTGAAGGCGAATGAATACAGGGGCAGCTGATACAGCGTCGCGTTGATGGCGGCGAAGATCAGGACGAAGGCGGCGGTGCCGAGATTAAAGCGCAGCCATCCATTAAGCGTTTTCATATTGCGGGATAAGGGCTGAAGTGATGGCATGCGCGAGAACATTCTGGGTAAGCTCGTGGTTTACAGAAACCTAGCCACCATCCCTTTAGCCAACTCTCCTTGCAATGGTATCTGCACTTTATGTCCGCTACCGGGTGCAACCACAATCGGGCTGCCTTGCATGCTGCGCATTTCTGTTAGGTCGATGATGTGGTTGCCTGCGGGATGAATAATTTCCAACTTGTCGCCGACCGAGAATTTGTTCTTCACGTCAATCTCGGCCATGCCATTCGCACAGGCTACGATGTCGCCGACGTATTGCTGGCGGAAGCTTTCACTGTGGCCGCGCATGTAGTTTTGCTGTTCGTGTGTGTGGTGGCGTTCGTAAAAGCCATCGGTGTAGCCGCGATTGGCTAGCGCATCTAATGCGCCCAACAATTGCGTGTTGAAGGGACGGCCTGCGACGGCGTCATCCACGGCCTGACGATAAACTTGGGCGGTGCGTGCCACGTAATAGACGGACTTGGTGCGGCCTTCAACTTTGAGCGAATCAATACCGATTTGCGCCAGTTTCTCAACGTGTTCGACAGCGCGCAAATCTTTGGAATTCATAATGTACGTGCCGTGCTCATCTTCCATCACGGGCATCAATTCATTAGGGTGATCGTGGCGCGCAATCAAATAAACTTTGTCGGCAGCGGGGTGGCGAATTTGCGAACCACAGTCGGACAAGCCCGACGCGCCCAGTGCTTTATCGAAATCAAAATCTATTTTCTGAATGTCGCCCGTCGCGTCCTCTTCCGCATCGGCGACTTTGTAATCCCATCGGCACGAGTTGGTGCAGGTACCTTGATTGGGGTCGCGGTGGTTGAAGTAACCCGACAGCAAGCAACGCCCTGAATAAGCGATGCATAGTGCGCCATGCACAAAAACTTCCAACTCCATGTCGGGACATTCTTGGCGAATTTCAGCGATTTCATCAAGCGACAACTCGCGCGACAAAATGACGCGCGTGAGCCCCAATGATTTCCAAAACTTCACCGCCGCGTAATTCACCGTGTTGGCTTGCACCGATAAATGAATCGGCACTTCCGGCCAGCGCTCGCGCACCATCGCGATAAGGCCAGGGTCGGCCATGATGAGCGCATCAGGCTGCATGGCGATGACGGGCTCCATGTCCGCCATATAGGTTTTTACCTTGGCGTTGTGGGGCATGAGGTTGCTGGCAACAAATAACTTTTTACCCAAGGCGCGCGCCTCGCTAATGCCAGTGCGCAAGCCTTCCATGGTGAATTCATTGTTGCGCGCACGCAGCGAATAGCGTGGCTGCCCTGCATACACCGCATCAGCACCAAAGGCAAAAGCGGTGCGCATTTTTTCTAATGTGCCGGCGGGGAGTAATAGTTCAGGTGTTTTCATGGGTAAAACCTTTTTGTTCGCAGATTGACGCAGATTAAAAACTAAATGCAGATGCTTGATTGGCGAGACTTTAGGCGTTGTATGTTGCGTTGAAGGCGCCTGTTAATCTGCGTCAATCTGCGAAATCTGCGGATGAAAGCATTACGCGCGGTAGCCTAGCCGCTGCAAAATTTCCAGCGATGCGCTGGCTTGATTCAGGGTGTAAAAGTGCAAGGCAGGCGCGCCACCCGCGATGAGTTTTTCGCACAATTGGGTAACGGCATCACGACCAAAAGCTTGCACCGATTCCACATCATCGCCGTAGCCTTCCATTGTTTTGCGCATCCAGCGCGGAATTTCTGCGCCGCACATGTCAGAGAAGCGCGCCAGTTGTGAGTAACGCACGATGGGCATGATGCCGGGCACGATGGGCGCGGTGATGTCCAGTTTGCGAGTTTCATCGACGAAGCGGAAGTACGCATCCGCGTTGTAAAAATACTGGGTGATGGCCGAGTTCGCGCCCGCATCCATTTTGCGTTTGAAGTTAAGCATGTCTTCGCGCGCAGAATTGGCTTGCGGATGGAACTCGGGATAAGCCGCCACTTCAATGTGGAAGTGTTCGCCAGTCTGCGCACGGATGAATGAGACAAGCTCGTTGGCGTAATGGAATTCACCAATGCTGGCCATGCCGGAAGGCAAATCGCCGCGTAACGCGACGATGCGCTGAATGCCCATGTTTTGATAGGTTTTCAGCAGCGCAGCAATGTTGTCGCGTGTTGCGCCTACGCAAGAAAGATGTGGTGCGGCTTGATGTCCTTCGGTGTGGATGAGTTTGATAGTGTCCAGCGTGCGATCTTGGGTAGAGCCGCCCGCGCCGAAAGTGCAGGAAAAAAATTCCGGCTTTAATACCGCTAAACGAGCACGAACGGTGGTGAGCTTTTCCGCCCCTTCCGCAGTTTGCGGTGGATAAAATTCAAAACTTATTGGAGTGAGATTTGCCATGTTTCCCTAACAGTTGAGAGGCAGCTGACGACAGCGCCCATGAAAAAATACTGTACACCACTGCGCCCATCACGCCATACCAAAAGCCATCCACGCTGAAGCCTTTCAAAATCGAACCTGCGAGCCAGAACAGCAGTCCGTTGATAACGAAGATGAACAGTCCCAAGGTGATGAGTGTCACGGGTAAGGTGAGAATCAAAAAAATGGGGCGGATAAGCGTGTTGATAAAGCCCAGTATGAACGCCGCGACAAAGGCCGCCATGAAGCCCGTGACGTGAATGCCTGGCACCAGATTCGCGACTGCGAATAGTGCCAAGGAGTTCAGAGACCAGATGAGTAAAAGTCGTAGCAGCATTTTTAGAGTGTACCAAATACGTTGTTGTCATTCGCGCGCAGGGGAATGATGGTTATTCAATAGCGGTAGTGATTCGCCTTGTAAGGCCCTTCCTTGGGTACGCCAATGTAAGCGGCTTGCTGGTCAGTCAGTTCACTTAACTGTGCATTAAGCGTAGTCAGTTGCAAGCGCGCCACTTTTTCATCCAAGTGTTTAGGCAAGGTATAAACGCCGATGGGGTAATCCTGAGTGCGAGTGAACAGCTCAATTTGCGCGATAGTCTGATTCGCAAATGAAGACGACATCACGTAAGACGGATGCCCTGTGCCGCAACCCAAATTCACTAGACGCCCTTCGGCCAGTAACAAAATGCGCTTTTCGGGCTTGCCATTCATGGGTGGGAAGATGACGTGGTCGACTTGTGGCTTGATATTGTCCCATGTGTATTGCTTGAGAGAAGCGACATCGATCTCGTTATCGAAGTGTCCGATGTTGCACACGATGGCCTGGTTTTTCATCTTCTTCATGTGATCATGGGTGATGACATGGTAGTTGCCAGTCGCCGTCACGAAGATGTCGCCGTGTTCGCAGGCGTAATCCATGGTCACCACGCGGTAGCCTTCCATCGCAGCTTGCAACGCGCAGATCGGGTCGATCTCGGTCACCCAGACTTGAGCGGACAGTGCGCGCAGTGCTTGAGCAGAACCCTTGCCCACGTCGCCATAACCTGCAACGACAGCGATCTTGCCTGCCACCATCACGTCGGTCGCGCGTTTGATCGCATCCACCAAGGATTCACGGCAGCCATACAGATTGTCGAACTTGGACTTGGTCACGGAATCATTCACGTTGATCGCTGGGAACTTCAATTCACCGCGCTCGAACATTTGATACAAACGATGCACGCCGGTGGTGGTCTCTTCAGTCACACCCTTCACCGCAGCTAGACGTACTGAGTACCAAGTCTTGTCCACAGCCAGCTTGGCTTTGATGGAGTTGAACAAGCAGATCTCTTCCTCAGAGCCAGGGTTGCTCAGCAGGGATGCGTCTTTCTCAGCACGCGCACCCAGATGCAGCAACAGAGTGGCATCACCGCCATCATCCAAGATCATGTTGGAGTAACCACCATCCGCCCATTCAAAGATGCGGTGTGTGTAGTCCCAATACTCGGTCAAGTTTTCGCCTTTGACCGCGAACACCGGTGTGCCAGTTGCAGCGATAGCAGCGGCAGCGTGGTCTTGTGTGGAGTAGATGTTGCAGGAAGCCCAACGCACTTGTGCGCCCAAAGCAGTCAGCGTTTCAATCAACACGCCAGTTTGGATGGTCATGTGCAAAGAGCCAGTGATGCGTGCGCCACGTAGCGGTTGTGTCGCTGCGTATTCGTTACGGATCGCCATCAGGCCGGGCATCTCGATCTCGGCGATGGCCAATTCTTTGCGTCCCCAAGCTGCGAGAGACATGTCGGCGACGATATAGTCGTTGAATTTATTTGTAGTCATAGTGCACTCCATTCATCTAAAAAGTTAATGAATGGGTGCAGTTGATACGTTTGAACCACGATCTCCGAGCCTGACGGGGGACTGTGTCCTGTCCCGCTGCAGCACCCCTCGGAGGGTGGGTGTTACGAATTTATTTGAATAACTTGTTTATTTCTTTAAGGGAATTACAGCCGCACACGTTTTTATTACCACCACACGTACTGCAATTATTGTTTTTTAAGTGCGAGACAATCGTTTCAATAAAACTCTTACCAGTACTGCTGGTGGATCTTTTTAGTAAACGTATGGCAACTATTACTACAGCACCTAAAA
>JAGVFD010000073.1 GCA_020057805.1 Sideroxydans sp.
TCAGCCATCTTGTCCGAGTCGTACTCGTTCATCTGACAGCCGTATGTTTTTATGTAAAGTTTTTTTTGCACGCACTCACTCCCGACTTAAACCCCCGCCCGACAGCCTTAAGCAGATTAGGGCTTATACAAAATGGGGTAATTCCCTGTTATTTTACTCATATAATTCTTCTCGCTTTAGTCAACTAATAATCCAGCGTTAGTAGCCCATAGCAAAACCATAAAACCAAATACAACCAACCAGGGGAATACAGAATGTCATACATCGCAGACTTTGCATCAATCGGCGTAGCCATCTTTGCAGTTGGATTCGCAGTCTGGATTACCGTACAAACTTTCAAAGAAAGTTAAGGTACAAGTGGTTGAGAAGCTCACGCTTCTCAACCACTTTTGCATTAACTTCCCGCGACACCACTCCCCACAGATAGTCCTAGACGCTTGGTCAGGTACTACCCCACCAAGGGAGTAGCCTGTTAGTCGTCTGTGCTACGATTCTCCCCGTTGTGTTTGTTGGTATGTTTAACTCAATCTCTGGGAGGAGAAAAAATGTCATTGATCGCTGATATTTCCGCAATTGGTACTGCTTTAGTTGCTGTTGGTTTTTCGTTGTGGATGTTGAAACAACTGTTCACCGACAACTAAGTAAAATCGGTAGTACAAAATAAAAACTCCAGCCTCGGCTGGAGTTTTTTTATGTGGTGGTGATAGGTGGATTTGAACCACCGACCCCAGCATTATGAGTGCTGTGCTCTAACCAACTGAGCTATATCACCGGAAATCTAGTTGCCCCGAGAGCGTTGCAAAAAGAGGGCGGCATTGTGCTGATTTAGGGGCTTGCTGTCAATTACAAGCGGTGACTTTCAGCTCACTATCTGGGAAATTTTGCTTAAGCGCCCCCATTTTGCCTACGAATATCGGATCTACACCCTTTAATACAAACACCGTAAATTTAAGTTTGCTCATGCGCTCTCCCACTTTAGCGCTACGTACGCCGAGGGTTTGAATGCTTTCCAAATACTTTTGCGCAGCCGCTTCAGACTTAAACACACCTAGCGAAATCGCGTTCAGCCACTCACCTTCTTCTTGCACGACAAAATGATCTTTCACGCCGAGTTTATTTAGCTGATCAATTTTGCGCTTAATTGCCGCAGGTGTTTTTAAGGGCGGCATAAACACCCAAAATCCACTCGCATGTTCATTGATGCGCTGACTTAATTTTCCACCCAACTGCAACGTATCTAATCCCGCTTGCGCTTGCAGCAAACCTTCACCTGAAAACTCGCCCCACTCCATACACAGCAACTTACCTTTCGCCGCAGACGCCATCTCTGCGGGAATAGGCATGGCGGGGATGGCTGCCGACAACGCTAATGTGTGCTCGACTTGCGATGCCGCGACGCTGCTTACGCTGACTGCGGAAGCAAGTGCACTCTCGCTCACCAATTTAATTTTTTGCGGATTCAATTGCGTTTGAACTGAAGGTGTATCCACTTCAGTTGTCAGCGCACTGCCCCACTGCATCCAAGCAAAGAAGCCTACATTCGCCACCAACAACAATCCCAGCAACCCCTTTGTCATGCTTTGCTTTCCCCTATGATATGTGATCCGCGTAGTACCAAATTTTCCCGATATTCCACTGGCATGGAAAGATGTGACTGCACCTGAAGCGCGGCTCCGCCACTCACGATGCAATGCGCGCCCACATAACGCTTGGCCAGGGTTGCATATTGGTGCTCGATAGCAGCCAACGTGGCACGTAGTACGCCGCTGTGAATGGCATCGGCGCTGTTGCGCGGAAAATCACACAATGTACCGTCTTGTTGCGCAAGTTGTGACGCATTGGCCACGAGACTGCTGCGCATCAATTGCACGCCGGGCAAGATAAGTCCGCCCATAAACTCACCGCGGGCAGACAACGCATCTATCGTGGTAGCCGTGCCGCAATTCACCACCAAGCATGCCGCATGCACATGATGCCAAGCCGCAATTAAGGCGAGCCAGCGATCGCTGCCTAGCTGTTGCGGCTGTGCGTAGCCATTCACTACGCCGCATTGCGTTGGCTGCGCCTGTAAAAATTCTGGGGCGCAACGCCAAAGCGCACATAGTTTAAGTAGCTGCGCAGCGATGGCTGCCCCCGCCACATTGGAAATAAGAATGCGCGAAGGTTCGTGTAGGCGCGCAAAATCCGCTTGCAACACGGCGAGGCTAGCCAATTCGACCACACCCTGCTGCGTCCATCGCCCGTTTTGCACATAGGCCCATTTGCAGCGGCTATTTCCCACATCCAACAGCAGCACCTTAAGCACTCCTTAAACTAATTTCACCTGCGTTAAAAATCTGCACACCTTGCGCGGTCTCCAAACGTAACGCACCGTCGTCGCTTACGCCGCGCACTATCCCTGTCACGCTTGAACCATCTGGCATCAACAAGTGTGCCGATCGCTGTTGCAACAAATGGTAACGCTCCCACTCTGCGTGCAATGGCGCAAACCCGTGCTGCGAAAATTCTTGCAACATGCGCACCTGATGTTTGAGCAGCACGCCCAATACGCGATTGCGCTCTGATAACTGAATACCACATTGCGCCAAGTCGCTTACGGGCTGGTCGATTTGTTCACGCGCCGCAAGCGGTAGCGAAAGATTCAAGCCAATACCAACAACCACCGCGCTGGGGCCCAACATATCGCCTTGTGCCTCTAACAAAATGCCGGCCAATTTACCTTCTGGTAACAACACGTCGTTCGGCCACTTCAAGCCCGCCGTGCTCACGCCCAATTCTTGTAAGGCACGCAAGGTGGCGACGCCCACGCCCAAACTCAAACCCGACAATGCAGACAATCCTTTTTCAAAACGCCACAGCAACGAGAACGTTAAAGCATTTCCCAAGCCTGAACGCCAAGCACGCCCCAGCCGACCCCGCCCCGCTGTTTGCCACTCCACCGCCAACACGCTACCACTCGCCGCACCTTGGCCAGCACGCTGCATTAACAGCGCGTTACTGGAAGGTGCCTCATCCACTATCTGCATGTGCAAGGCCGACTTTGCCGCGCCCAAATGCGCCTCAATTTGCGCCGCGTCTAACCAATGTAAAGGCTGCGCTAATTGGTAACCGCGTCCGCGTACGCTATGTAATTTCAGCCCCAAACTACCCACCTGTTGCAGCGCGTTGTGCACACTGCTACGCGCGAGTCCCATCTGCTTGCCAATGGTTTCACCCGAATGAAAATCGCCGTCTGCCAAAATTTTTAGCAGGGAAAAGAGAAGGGGGTTGGGAGGTAACGCGGTTACAGATTTCATTGCGGCATGTCGTTGCAAGTGGGCGCACCGCCTTGTTCAAAGAATTGCAGAATTTCCTCGCGGCGCTTGAACGCATCTTGGTAGCCCAAATCAATCAAGGCGCGGCAATAATGTTTCTCAAACAAGAGATAGCTCACCAAATTCGCGCCACTGCCACGCATCACACCCACCAAGCGCAACAACAAACGAATCGCCCACGGCAAATTGGCGGCATGGCGTTCCGCAATTCTTTCTAGTGGCTGACTGGGGATAATCACCA
>JAGVFD010000210.1 GCA_020057805.1 Sideroxydans sp.
AAAGTCTGGCTCGGAGTTGGAGTTGGGTTCGTATAAAAAATAGAATTTTTCTAGCGTTTTCCCAAACTTACCTTTGTCTGCAAGGTCGTGCTTAAAAGTACTTGCATCGCACACATCTCTTAATGTTTTTCCTTTAAGGGCTCTTGCAAATTGAAGTACCGAAGCCTTGTCGTTAATGTCGTAAGGGCGTTTCATTCTTCAATACCTTTTTGCAAATAAATCCCTATTTTTTCAACGACACCGACTACCAAAGCATTGCCCATGAAAAATGCCCGCTTAATATCTGACACGCCGTCGAGTTGTGTATGGTTGTCGGGAAACATATTCAATCTTTCAAGTTCAATCGGCGAAAGTCTTCTGTAGCCTTTGGACGTATTGATTACATGTTTAAATCGTGATGCGGATTTCCCTCCCTCGCCAGTGATGATGGTTCTAGAGGGTTTGTCTAAAGCATCGGGAAAGGTCATTCCTCCTTCACTGTAGTTGTATTCAAAGCCTTGTAAGTTGACGCGGAGTTCTTTCTTTGCCCCTTTTAAGTATCGCCACTTCTCAAGTTCATGTTCCGCGATATAGAAATCATCGCAGACTCCCTCGTTAAGGATTAAGTCTTTTAACACCACGTATTCGCCTTTATATTGGGCTTGAGTTTTTAGTGTGGTTATCACGCCGTCAATCATCATTCCGGTGTTTTCGAACACACTCGAATTTTCATCTTTGTTGAAATTTTCTGAAAGTGAAACGATGTCGTCCGCCAACTTAAATTCAGTTGAAAACATCGAGTCCTTTGCGATAACTGGTAGTGCTTGCGCCAAAATACCGTCGGTTAAAATCCAATCAGTAGCAGGGGCGCTTTTCATCCGGCGATAAATTTTAGTGCCGGCGAGATAGGCCATTATGAAAATCCGCCGTCTTCTTTGCGGCATTCCAAATTCGGCAGCATTAACCACTCGCCATTCAACGGCATAACCTAATTCATTTAAACTTTGAAGAATAATCGCAAAGTCACGTCCTCTTTGACCTGAAGGTGAAATAAGAAGGCGGTCTACGTTTTCTAAAAACAGATACTTTGTTTTCTTTTTCTTTTCAGAAAGAATTCTGTGAATTGACCACCATAGAACGCCCTTTTTACCAAGGAGCCCTTTGGAATTTTTGAGCGTAGTCGCTACCGAATAATCTTGGCAGGGGAAGCCACCGACTAATAGGTCGTGGTCTGGGATTTTTGAAATTTCGACGGCAGTGATGTCTTCATTGCAATGGTTAGTTGTTCCAAAGCGATTCTCATAAACCAATGACGCATATTGAGCCTTGGTTGCAGGCTCCCACTGATTGCTCCAAACAATTTCATAGGGTGAGTTAAGCTCCTTTGTGTATCTCGACGATGCAGATTGACCTTGCCAACCTTCAAGTCCTATACGGAAACCACCCACGCCCGCAAATAGCTCAATGACTTTAATTTTTTTCATTACAACAAATCATTTTTTTAGCTGTATTAAACAGTCCTGTACTTAACCCTGCGTAGGGACGTTTCTATCACTAAAATTAGCTTAAGGGACAGACTAAATCAAAGCTAACTCTACGTCTTATATTCAGCATTACATCGACGAAGCGGCCATCGCCAAATCCAATTCCAGCTGGTCTTCTTCGGGTTCGGCTTCTTTGCCGCTGCCGTGACGCGCGGCTTCTACGGCGTTCAAATACTCGGGGGTGATGTCGCCGGTGATGTAGCAGCCATCGAAACAGGAGGTGTCGAATGCGGACAGGGTTGGGTTGGCTTTAATGACGGCGGATTTTAAGTCTTCCAAGTCTTGATAGATCAAGCGGTCTGCGCCAATTTCTGCGCAAATTTGTTCGTCGGTGCGCCCTGTGGCGATGAGTTCACGACGCGAGGGCATGTCGATGCCATACACGTTGGGGTATTTCACAGGGGGGGCGGCAGAGGCGAAGAATACTTTGCGCGCACCGGCATCACGTGCCATCTGCACAATCTCGCGGCTGGTGGTGCCGCGCACGATGGAGTCATCTACCAGCAATACGTTTTTGTCTTTGAATTCCATGCCGATGGCGTTGAGTTTTTGGCGCACTGATTTTTTGCGCATTGCTTGTCCGGGCATGATGAAGGTGCGGCCGATGTAGCGGTTTTTAACGAAGCCTTCGCGAAATGGAATGCCCAGATGATTGGCGAGTTGCAAGGCGCTTGGGCGGCTGGAATCGGGAATGGGGATGACCACGTCGATTTCGTGATTTTTCCACTCACGGCTAATTTTATCGGCCAGATATTCGCCCATGTAGAGACGGGTTGCGTACACCGAAATGCCATCCATCACCGAGTCGGGTCGAGCGAAATACACATACTCAAAGATGCACGGTGTGAGGGTGGGCTTGTCCGCACATTGCTGGCTATAGAAGTTGGCATCGAGGTCAATAAAAATCGCTTCGCCTGGCGCGATGTCACGCAAAAACTTAAAACCCAAGGTGTCGAGCGCGACAGATTCAGAGGCGACCAGATATTCCACGCCAGCGTCTGTTTCGTTAGTCCCCACGACCAGCGGACGGATGCCGTTAGGATCGCGGAAAGCGATGAGTCCGTAACCCGAAATCATCGCGACGACGGCATATGCGCCCTTCACACGGCGATGTACGCCTGCGATGGCGGCGAAGATTTTTTGTGGGTCAAGTTTGTAACCGGTGGCATTGGCTTGCAGCTCGTGCGCCAGCACATTAAGTAGCACTTCGGAATCGGAGCCGGTGTTGATGTGACGCAAGTCTTGCTTGTACATGATTTTGCGCAGCTCATCGGTGTTGGTCAGATTGCCGTTGTGACCGAGCACGATGCCGAATGGTGAGTTGACGTAAAAAGGTTGCGCTTCATTGTGATCAACCGATGAGCCTGCGGTGGGGTAACGCACGTGGGCGATGCCAGCATTACCCACTAGGGCGCGCATGTTGCGTGTACGGAACACGTCACGCACCAGCCCGTTGCCTTTGTGCAGATTGAAGGTTCTGCCTTCCAAAGTGGCGATGCCCGCCGCATCTTGTCCACGATGTTGCAACACTTGCAAACCGTCATACAGCAACTGGTTCACTGGGCTGTTTGAGATGACACCTAAAATTCCGCACATAGTTTGTTCCCGTTTTTGCTGCTACTCATTAATTTTTGAAAGCGTCTTCTGGCACGTATCGCTTGGCTTGCAACGCCACATCTTGCAAGGGTTTGCTCGACCAAGCGTCCTTCCACCAACCCTCTTGCGGCAGATTGGTGAGGCCTGCAAGCCATACCAATGCAATAACTAACACCACGCCACGCACCACACCAAACATCGCGCCAAATTTGCCATCCATGCCTGTTAAACCTGCGAACTTGGCTAATTTCGACAACATCCATGCCGAGATAGAACCCACCACTAAGGTGACTACAAACAGCAAGGCGAAGGCGGTGGCAGAGCGTACATTCAAAGTGCCAAGTGCTTCTGGAATGAAGTGCACGAACTGCTCGGAGAAAGTGACGGCCACCACGTACGCCACGCCCCACGCAATCAACGAAAACAATTCGTACATAAAGCCGCGCCACCATCCCAACACGCCAGAGGCGACGACGACTGCGATAACCGCCACATCAAAACCAGTCATTGCGCCTTACTCCAAGTTCACAACGTTGGGATGCAGGCCGAGCTTTTCTAGCTTCAACTTAATTTTGTCCGCCGCTTCGCGAGTGGGATAGCTGCCCACGCGCACGCGCACCATGTTGCCCGCTTTTTCGGTGTACACATGGAAGCCCGCTTTGCTTAATTTGGCGTTCATTTGCTTGGCGGTATCAGCATTGGAATACGCCCCCACTTGCACCACAAACCCCGTTTTGGCAGGCGCTTTCACAGGCGCGGCTACGGTGGGTTTTGCTACCACTTTGGGGGCTGCTTGGGGCTTGGGTTTAGATTCGGTTTTAGTTACTTCAGGTTTGGCAGCTTCCAGCTTGTCCATCAGGGGCGCAGGACTAACGACAACCGCTGACGCGGGCTCGGCAATCTCAACAGGGGCAATGCTAACGGCAGACGCTGCAACTGCGGGCGCAGGTGCAACTTCAACAGGGGAAGCTAAGGCAGGTACTTTGTCTTTATCAGGAATGCGCAATTCAATGTTGTTGGCGACATCCGTTGCGGGTTCACTATCGAACACCATCGGTAAAAACACCACAACGGCTAACACCAGTGCTACCGCGCCAATTAAACGACGACGCGCTTGTCGTTTTAGATTGTTTTCTGCATCGCTTGAAATTTGTTTTGCCATCGTCAATTTTGGGAAATTAGGCTGACCGCACATGGCGTATCCGCATCACTTCCGCCACCGTATAGAATGATCCAAAGGCCGCGATTCTATCATTTTCACCTGCGCGTTTGCTCGCCTCATCAAGTGCATTTTCAATGGATGAACACACCACAACCTCACTGTGTAGCTGGGCATTGATCAACACACTCGCCAGTTCTTGCGCTGTCGCACCGCGCGCTGCATCTATACCTGCCACCAGCCACACATCTACCTGCTCGCCCAGCGCCGCCACCACGCCCACCATGTCTTTATCTTTCAACATGGCGAACACTGCGTAAGTCTTGGCGGGCGGCAAATGGCTCAAATTGTTTGCCAGCGAACGCGCGGCATGCGGGTTATGCGCCACGTCAAGAATCAACTGCGGCTGGCCTGGAATAAATTGAAATCGCCCTGTCAGCTCAACCTCGGACAAGCCACGACGCACGGCCTCCATACTCACAGGAATTGTGTCTTTCAGCGCCTCTAATGCGGCAAGCACTGCGCTGGCGTTGCTCAACTGAAAGGCGCCACGCAAAGCAGGAAAAGGCAAAGCACTGCGCGAACTCACCTTGCTGTAGAAATTCCACTGCCCCAGCAATTGTTCTCTCTCCCGCTGGAGAGAGAGAGCTAGGGAAAGGGACTGTCCAACATTGATGACGTGAACGTCATCGCTGCCTCCCTCTCCCCCAGCCCCTCTCCCGCCAGCGGGCGAGGGGAGCTGGAAGCCGAACTCACTACCGATGCACCACAGATCAGCACCCACGTCTTCCGCATGCTTGCGCAAAGCCTGCGGCACATCACTATCCGCACAAATCGCCACCCGCCCTTGACGGAAAATGCCCGCCTTTTCAAACGCAATTTTCTCGCGCGTGTCACCCAAATAATCCACGTGATCAATGTCCACACTGGTCACCACCGACACATCCGCATCGAACACATTCACCGCATCCAGCCTACCGCCCAAACCGACTTCCAGAATGGCGAGATCTATTTTGTGGGCGATGAAACACTGCATCGCAGCCAGTGTGCCGAATTCGAAATAGGTCAGCGCGATGTCGCCACGTACCTGTTCAATCTGCTCGAACGAAGCGCACAGCTCCGCATCACTCGCCTGTTGCTTGGCGATGCGCACCCGCTCGTTGTAATCCAGTAGATGCGGCGAGGTATAGCAACCGACCTTGTAGCCTGCTGCGTGCAAGATGGCTTCCAACATCGCGCACACCGAACCTTTGCCGTTGGTGCCACCGACGATGATGATAGGAAAATCAGGATCGAGGTTCAGCCGCTGTTTGACTTGCGCCACCCGCTCCAAACCGAGCGCGATGGTTTTAGGATGCAGAGATTCGAGGTGGGTTAGCCAGTCAGCTAGGGTGGTTAGAATCACGGGATTTGAAGTGCTCACGCGATTAGACGAACGCTAATTTTTTCTGCCCCACCTCATTGACGACATTTTTGATGTCGCTGATGTGCGCAAAGTATTCTCTAATCGTGCTCGCCACTGCTTCAGCTAGTAATGGCGGCACGGCATTGCCAATCTGCTGATACTGCGACAAATGCTTCTCCCACGACATCGTTGTGCGCTTACCTTTGAAGACGTAGCTGTCAGGGAAAGATTGAATGCGCGCGCCTTCTCTCGCAGTGAAATTACGATGCGAGTAGGGGTGGATAAAATTTGACTGAAAACTCGCCGCTACGGTAGGGCATGGGCGGTCTGGGCTAGGCCGCATATTGTTTTGCGAAAACACTTTGCCACTAATCGTCGCAGCATCGCCACGCTTACGCTGACTATGTTCAGGCGACACATCCTTCACCGACTGTCCATAACCAATCTGCTTAAATCGTTCCACAATACGCGGCGTGTGGCGCATCGCAACATGGTTGCAAACGGTCTTTGAATAATCTCTGATGGCTTTCTGGTAGGCGTTCTGCGCCTCACTTGCATAGCTCTGCACTTCTTCACCCTCCCCCGCATTCAGTGTGGGCAAGTCAGATATGGCATCCCATAAATTAACGGGCGGCTTCAAACCATTTCCATTGAGCGGATTAAGTCTCATCGCGTTAAAAGGTAAATCAGCGCGCACACCAATGAAAAAAACACGCTGGCGAGATTGAGGAACGCCAAAGTCAGACGCAGTGAGAACGACATGCGTCACGTTGTAGCCCGCGTTGGTGAATTCTTCGTAGATAATTTCAGATACTGGGTGGTTGTCGCGGGTCTTCATAGACAATAAGCCAAGCACGTTTTCCATGACGAAAAATTTAGGCTGCAACTCACGCACAAAGCGCACAAATTCCATGAACAGGCTATTGCGGGGGTCTTTAGCATCACGATTGCCAGAGAGTGAGAATCCTTGGCAAGGCGGGCCACCTATCACACCGTCTATGTTGGATAGATTCAGGCTTTCAACCATCACGTTGCGCACATCTTCGGTGATGACCTGTGTATGCGGGTGGTTAGCGGAATAGGTTTCGGATGCCCA
>JAGVFD010000025.1 GCA_020057805.1 Sideroxydans sp.
ACCATGAAGCTGCTCACCACCTATGCTGCGCTAGATTTGCTGGGCCCTGCTTACACATGGAAAACAGAAGCGTATCTCGACGGTGAGCTGAAGGATGGCGTGCTCAATGGCAACCTGATTTTGAAAGGCTATGGCGACCCCAAATTCACTATCGAGCAATTTTGGCTATGGCTGAATGAGCTGCGTGCGCGCGGCCTGCGTGAGATTCATGGCGATCTGATTTTAGATCGCAGTTTTTTCGATTTACCCGCACACGACCCTTCCGAATTCGACAGCGATCCTGCTCGGGCTTACAACGTAGGGCCCGATGCACTGCTCATCAACTTCAACACACTGCGTTTGCGATACACGCCCGATGGCGAAAATTTGCGCATCGTAAGCGAACCGCCGCTGGATGGATTTGTGCTGGACAATCAACTCATCCCAAAAAATGAAAAAGGCAATTGCGATAATTGGGACGACCACTTTAGCGTGCAACCGCGTGGCGATAGCGTGGTGCTGCAAGGCGACTACCCCGTGGGCTGCGGCGAACGCGAACAAAACTTAAGCGTAATGCCCCACACACAATATGTGGGCGCGGTGTTTCGGGCGATATGGAAAGAGTTAGGCGGCAGCTTGCAAGGAACGCAACGCAATGGCTTGGTTAGCGCTAACGCAACACTATTTGCCACACATCGCTCCGAACCTTTGAGTGGCATCATTCGCGACATCAATAAATACAGCAACAATGTGATGGCGCGCCAAACTTTTCTCACTTTAGGGTCGGCGCTGCGCAACCCTGTAACCACTCAACCCATCAGTGACAACAACGCATTTGTGACGAAAAGTGAAGTGGGCGCGATGAGCATTGAGCGCAGCGTGCTGGCGCTGCAAATGTGGCTAGGCAATAAGCAACTGCGGTTTCCCGAGCTGGTGTTAGAAAACGGCGCCGGGCTGTCACGCCAAGAGCGCATCAGTGCGGCACATATGGCGCAGCTGCTGCAACACGTCACCGAGCATCCCTTGCGCGCTGAATTAGAAGCCTCGCTGCCCATTTTGGGGGTGGATGGTTCGGTGAAAAAACGCCTTAAAAATAGTCCTGCCGCCAGCCATGCCCACCTCAAGACGGGCACGTTAATGGGCGTAAAAACCATCGCGGGTTACGTGAAATCAAAAAGTGGCAAAGAATGGATTGTGGTGTTCTTCATCAACAGCACCTACGCCCAGCGCGGACAGGATGCCCAAGACGCTTTGATCGAGTGGGTACAACAGCAATAGCTAATGTATAATCCGCAGCCATTTTGTGGGTAATACCCTTTTTTATTTGGATACAACATGATGAAAACCCAATTAACCAAGCACCTGCTTCTCGCTGCGATGTTATCCATAGCGCCTTGTTCCATGGCGCTGGCTCAAAACACAGCTGATGTGCCCGCTACCCGCGCAGACAATTCTGCCGCTGAAGAAACTACCCTCATCAATGACGATAAAAATTGGTATTTTTCATGGGGCTATAGCCGCCAGTATTACGCCCCTTCCGACATTCACGTTACTCAACCAGGCCTAGGCAATAATTTCACGGTACATCAAACCAAAGCGACTGACTTCGCCACCAACATTCCAGAGACGTTGGATTCCATCGCGAAATTCAACTTCTTTGCCCCACAGGAAAATATCCGCGTCGGCAAGTTCATGAATCCAGAAAAAACCTTCGCTATCGAATTTTCATTGGATCACAGTAAATACAACACCAACCTCGGTCAAACTGCGCGCGTAACGGGCACGATTAACAATCAGGCCGTGAACCAGAACATGGTGCTCGACCATCAGACTTTTGATTACGCATTACACAACGGCTTAAATCACATCATGTTGAATGCGGTGTGGCTGAACCATCTGTATGGCCCTGAACAAAAGCCCGGCGATTTGCAATCCATCAGCCGCGTTGGGGCGGGAATTTTATTGCCGCATGCCGTCAACACCATTTTCGGCAACGAAAATCAGGTCGGCCCTAAATGGGTGAACAGCTGCTGCTTCTCCAGCAACGATTGGTGGCAACTCAATGGCTGGACGGTGGGGATTGAGGTAGGGGTGCGCTACAGAATAACTGAATCAGTGTACCTAGAGCTCACAGGCAAAGAAGCCTACGGTGTATTGCGTCATGTGCCCGTCTATCAAGGCACGGCAGACCAAGAAATTTGGATGACCGAAGGTGTGTTCTCTGCGGGTTACTTGTTCTAGGGAAGCGCGGCTACAGAGTTAAAAAGCCGAGGACATACTCGGCTTTTTTGTTTCTGGCGATTCAAAATCTCACAAACCCAGCCCCCCCCACATCGCATCGACTTTGGCTTTCACCGCCTCATCCATCACGATAGGTACACCCCATTCTCGACTCGTTTCACCGGGGAATTTGTTGGTCGCATCCAGCCCCATCTTGCCGCCCAAGCCGCTAACCGGCGAGGCGAAATCGAGGTAATCAATCGGCGTGTTCGGAATCAGCAGCGTGTCGCGCACTGGATCCATGCGCGTGGTAATCGCCCACATGACTTCTTTCCAATCGCGCACGTCGATGTCGTCGTCCACCACGATGATGAACTTGGTGTACATGAACTGGCGCAGGAAACTCCAGATACCGAACATCACGCGCTTGGCGTGTCCTGCGTATTGCTTCTTGATGCTCACCACCGCCATGCGATACGAGCATCCTTCTGGCGGCAAATAAAAATCGGCAATCTCGGGGAATTGTTTTTGCAGCAGCGGTACGAACACTTCGTTCAGCGCCACACCCAACATCGCAGGTTCATCGGGCGGCTTGCCCGTGTAGGTGGAGTGGTAAATTGGGTCACGGCGCATGGTGATGCGGGCTATGGTGAACACGGGGAATTTGTCCTGCTCGTTGTAGTAACCCGTATGGTCGCCATAAGGCCCCTCGAGTGCCACTTCATCGGGATGGATAAACCCCTCCAATACGATTTCGGCAGAAGCGGGTACTTGCAAATCACTGCCGATGCACTTCACCAATTCCGTTTTACTGCCACGCAACAAGCCTGCAAATTGGTATTCAGATAAGGAATCTGGCACGGGCGTGACTGCCCCTAAAATCGTGGCAGGATCAGCGCCAATTACGACGGCAACGGGATAAGGCTGCCCCGGATTTTTTTGGCAGTGGTCACGAAAATCCAGCG
>JAGVFD010000241.1 GCA_020057805.1 Sideroxydans sp.
AGCGCAGGCATCAGACTTTGGGGTATCTCAGTCCGGTGCAATTTGAGCAGCAAACAGATGTACCCAATTAAACCGTCCGTGAAAGGCGGGTTAGCTCAGCCAGGCCCCTTTAGCTTCAGGCATCCGCAGCCAACCACACCATCGCCCCCCCCTTGAGCCTACAATTGTTCGCCTGCTCTGCTGCAACAACGAAGGGGGCGATGGCAAACAATATGGCAGTGGGGAAAAACGACATTTTTAGCATGCGAGGTCTCCGAGAGAGAATGCATTTCAAAACAAAGGGGATGCCCCCCATTAGCGATTTAGTTCGTGACAATTTTTATATTATGGCGCCACAAAATATATGGCTGCGACCGGCAAAATTAGCAGAATTACATATAGACCATATGTAAACAACAACCACTGGACCAGTGCCCACTTTGCTGTAAATCCATTCATTTTGAAACTTGGATGTGGATCACTACGGTTCTGAGACCTAAACAAGAAATCATCTATCGGATCATGGTTCGGGCTGTTCTTATCTACAAAATGCTCATAGTCAAGGCTTACCGCTTCAAGTTCAGTGCTTAGCGTTAGTTCAGGTGTGCCTTCAATCAATGCGCGCTCAAGCCTAGACTGAAGCTTTTTGATTTCTGTGGCATTTTCAAATAGTCGCTCTGCGCGTACTGAAAAATTACTCGCCCATTCAATGAGACTAATTACGATAATAAAAACTGCCCCTACTATTGCGATAAAGGTAAGGTGATTATCAAATTCCGGATAGCGTTCGCCTACGTTATAAATTTTCTGGGCAACTGAAATTGCAATCAGATAAACCGACAACAATGCAACCGTAAAGCTGGATGTCGTATCACGATATTTCATACGACGCTGGCAGTTAAATCGTGCACCAGCAGTACGCCACATTTTTGTACGCAGATTTTGAGCTGCCTCATTAAGTGTCATGTTCCCCCCAAAAAAATGTAAGGTGTTGACTGATATCAAGTGTATATCCACTCCGCATTGCACCCTAAGCACTACGATGCGCAGAGGTCTTCGCCCAAAAACTGACTACGGTGTTAAACAAACCACCAATGGTCACTACCACTCTTAGTAATTAAAGAGCTGCCCAAATGCAGAACATTTGAGACCAACACCTTACCAATAAATAGTACCATCATCAGGCTCCAACTCCGCCAAAATCCTAGCCTTGTACGCATCAAATATCCCCTGTATCTCATCTTCGGAGTAGGACGATTTACTTGGATCAAGGCGCCCTCGCTCAATCAGGAACTTCATTTTTTGCTCAGTCGTGGTGAAAATATCGTAGTTATGAATATAACCATCCATAGGGGAATAGCGCATTTCATAGTAAGCACGAGTTATTTTTTTCAAATTTGGTGGCGGCGTATTGTCAAAGTCATCTAGCCTTTTAAAAAAGGCCGCAATCAAACGATCCATCTTTTTAAGCAATTCAAGATCAGTAATCTCGCTGAAATATGATATCCACCCGTATCGTCGCTTCTCGCAAATCGCACCGGTAATTCGCTCATTTAGCTCCAACAGAAAAATCTCTTTTAGTTTCGCCACATCCAAGAACTTCAGGTGCTCAAGCCGAGTTTTTTTGTTATGTATGTAGTCACTAAATTTTCCTACTATCGACAGTAGGAATCGCTCTTGAGTCGCTGGGCGGACTGTAATTAGAGGGATATGGAAACAATAACCAAGATAGGCAAATTCTTCAGTCAGTTGCCCCAAATGTGACTTTCCACTTCCAACCGGATGAGTTTTCAAACCCAAGGCAGACAGACGTGTCTCAACAAGTGCTTTTGCAGCATCAACAAGACTGTCTTCACCAAAGATCAGGATGTCATCAACATAGCGGTAGAAATGAATTTTCTGTTGATTAATTTCAGCATCAAACTCTAACAAATATATTGCAGCCAGAATGTTTGAAATGGCCAGACCTTGCGGAATGCCTTTTGGTGCCTTGTATAAGGCGATATCACGTTTCCTATAGTTTCTGGGAACTGTTGGGGTGCAAATAGCTGACTCAATTAGCTTGAGTAATTTCGGCGAGCTGATACGTTTCTGGAGGGTCTTTAATAGAATTCCACGATCAATTTCATCATAAAATTTTTGGATGTCGCACCCGAAAATCTTGGTTGATGATGAATTCCCAGATTCTTCAATGTGTTTAATTTCACGAGAAATCTTGTGGATTAATGTATTCGCCCTTACTTTCGGAACACACTCTGGGAAAATATGAGAGAGGATGATCTTTAACTGATTAAGGACCAAGCGATCGCGTACAGTTGGTATACCAATAACGCGTGGCGGCTTTCCTCGACCTTTCAACTGTAAAACTTCAGCATATGGGGTGAATTCATATTTCCCACTCATGCACTTTCGATTTATGTTGGAGCAGTGCTCGTCAAGCTTATTATTGAATTGACGACCGTTAAGGCGATCCAGCCCCTTGATACCCGTGTCAAGAATCTTTTCAGCAAAAGCCTTCTTTAGTTCTTCCTCACAACAAAACACTGACAACAACTTGTAAGGCGGGAGTGTTTCAACAACCTCACCACCTGACAAGAAAGATTTCTTTCCATCAATCTCGAATTTTCCATCTAGGAAGGCCACTGGAGAACCTATCGGCTAATCGGCTTATACCGAATCCGCTTAGGCTTCGCACCCTCTTCGCCCAAACGCTTCTTCTTGTCCGCTTCGTATTCCTGATAGTTGCCGTCGAAGAACGTCCACTTGGAATCGCCTTCGCAGGCCAAGATGTGGGTGGCGATACGGTCGAGGAACCAGCGATCGTGGGAGATGACGGCGACGCAGCCGGCGAACTCCAACAATGCATCTTCCAGTGCGCGCAGGGTTTCCACGTCGAGGTCGTTGGATGGTTCGTCGAGTAGCAACACGTTGCCGCCAGAGATAAGGGTTTGCGCCAGATGCAGACGTCCGCGTTCACCGCCGGAGAGTTGGCCGACGATCTTGCCTTGGTCACCGCCTTTGAAGTTGAAGCGGCCGATGTAGGCACGCGCTGGCGTTTCGTATTTGCCGACGGTCAAGATCTCGTTGCCGCCAGAGATGGCGTCGAACACGGTCTTGTCGTTTTGCAGTCCATCGCGTGATTGGTCGATGTGCGCGATCTTCACGGTCTGGCCGATCTTCACGGTGCCGCTGTCCGGCGTTTCTTTGCCGGTGATCATGCGGAACAAGGTGGATTTACCCGCACCGTTAGGGCCGATGATGCCGACGATGGCGCCGGGTGGGATCTTGAAGCTGAGGTTGTCGATGAGCAGACGGTCGCCATAGGCTTTGCTCACGCCTTCGAATTCGATGACTTCGTTACCCAGACGTTCGCCCACGGGGATGAAGATCTCCTGTGTCTCGTTACGTGCTTGGTGTTCTTGCGAGTTTAGTTCTTCGAAACGTGCGATACGCGCTTTTGATTTTGCCTGACGCGCTTTCGGATTCAGGCGCACCCATTCCAATTCTTGCTTCATCGCTTTGGCGTGTGCATCCAGTTGCTTCTGCTCTTGCGCCAGACGCTCGCCCTTTTGGTCGAGCCAGCTTGAGTAGTTGCCCTTCCAAGGAATGCCGTGTCCACGGTCTAGTTCCAAGATCCATTCAGCAGCGTTGTCGAGGAAGTAACGGTCGTGGGTAACGGCGACCACGGTGCCGGGGAAGCGCACGAGGAATTGCTCCAGCCATTCCACCGATTCAGCATCCAAGTGGTTGGTGGGTTCGTCCAGCAACAGCATGTCGGGTTTTTCTAGCAGCAGCTTGCACAGCGCCACGCGACGCTTCTCACCACCAGAAAGATTCTTGATGACTGCATCCCACTCGGGCAGACGCAGCGCATCAGCTGCGATCTCCATCTGGTGTGATGCATCGCTACCGCTGGCGGCGATGATGGCTTCG
>JAGVFD010000223.1 GCA_020057805.1 Sideroxydans sp.
AACTGTGACTAGTTTGTATCCCGAATCAGAAGAATTTCTTGCCATGCCTGAAGTTTTTGCCACAGGCTTTATGGTTGGATTTTTGGAGTGGGCGTGCATCAAGTGCATCAACCCACACTTGGATTGGCCTGCCGAACAATCAGTAGGAACACATATCAATGTAACGCATCAAGCCGCTACGCCGCCCGGCTTACTCGTAACGGCAAACGTTGAGTTAATCGAAGTAGATGGACGTCGACTCCTATTTAAGGTGGAAGCACATGATGGCATCGACACGATTAGTCAAGGCACGCACGAACGCTTCGTCATCAACAAAGCGAAGTTTGACGCGAAGCTACTAGAGAAAATAGAACGCCAAACCTAGCTTGCTAGTGCCTAGTCGCAACGCAACACGCGAGTCATTCCGCCCCAAATTTCCGCATCAATTCCAGCATTGCGCTGGCCTTATCAAAAGTCTCTTGATACTCCGCATCACACTGCGAATCTGCCACGATACCGCCCCCCGCCCAACACCGCATCTCCCCTTGTGCATAGACCAGTGTGCGAATGGCAATGTTGGCGTCCATATTGCCATCGTGTCCTATATAGCCAATTACGCCGCAATAAATACCGCGTCGATGCGGCTCTAGTTCCTCAATAATTTCCATCGCGCGCTGCTTGGGCGCACCCGTAATTGAGCCGCCAGGAAAACAACTGCGCAACACATCGAGCGCATCGTACCCTTCTGCCAGTGTGCCCTGTACGGTGCTGACAAGGTGATGCACGTTAGCATAGCTTTCCACTTCAAATAGTTTAGGCACTTGCACCGAGCCCGCCTCACAGCACTTTCCTAAATCGTTGCGTAGCAAATCCACAATCATCAAATTTTCCGCACGATCTTTAGGGTGTTGCTGCAATTCCTTTGCTAGCTGTCTATCTCTGTCCGCAAATTCACTACGCGGGCGCGTCCCCTTTATCGGCTTGGTTTCTACTTTACCGTTCTGGACTTGAATAAATCGCTCCGGCGACGCACACAAAATTTGGCTTTGCGGCCAATCTAAAAAGGCGGAAAAAGGGGCGGGACTTAATTCACGTAATGCCAAGTAGGCGGCAAAAGCATCGCCCGTCGCGCTCACCGAAAATCGCTGTGCTAGATTGACTTGATAACAATCTCCTTCATGCAAGAACTTCTTCACCGTATCGAAAGCCTTGCCATATTCATCCGATGAAAAATTGGAGCGAATTTTTCCTTTCACTGCAAACGAGGGGCCTACTATTGACCCATCCAACTGCGCAGAGGCAAGTCGATCTGCGATGTGTAACAGTTGCGCTGCCGTTTCAGGGTAACGCTGCCTTGAAACAAGACGCACGGTACACGCTTGATGATCAACGATAACCGCCCAATCGTATATTCCCACAGCGACTTCGGGCAGCACTTCGGCATTTTCAGCTAGTTTAGGCAGGACATGAAATTGACGCGCATAGTCGTAACTCCAATACCCTAATGCGCCTCCCATAAAGGGCAAATCTGATTGACTACTGCATGGACTTCCGAGAAGGCGTCTGATTAATGCAATTACATCCCCTTCCTCGACACGCGTAGCCACCCCCTGCTGAACAACCGTTTGCTCACCTTGCGTGAGTAGTGTGATGACGGGTTGTGCCACCAAAATATCATATCGTCCACAGCCGCCACTATCTAACCAAGCCGCCCACGGCAAATCTCGCAAGGTCGCAAAATAGGCGCCGGCATTGGCGCAATAGGGGAAGGGAACGCTATAAAGCATCGGTGCTAAAATCAAGCTCGAATAACTGAAGGAAAGTACTCATGACCACCATTGTTGCCGTAAAAAAGAATGGCTTTGTTTCTATCGCGGCAGACACTTTGACCACCTTTGGCAACACCCGCCTGCATGCCAGTCGAGATGCATCGCACGATAAAATTCTTCATATTGGAGAAAGCTATGTCGGCGTATGCGGCAGTGCCGCTCACCATTTAGTGCTGACCAACTTGCTAGCCAAGACTCCTGACGTACAGCTTAACAGCAAGGAAGCCATCTTTGAAACCTTCCGCAAATTACATCCCGTCCTAAAAGAAGAGTGCTTCTTAAATCCAAAAGAAGACGAAGAAGATCCTTATGAATCCAGCCAAATCACCGCACTCATTGCTAATGCGTATGGCATTTTTGCCATCTACTCAATGCGCGAAGTATTTGAATTCACCCAATTCTGGGGAATAGGTTCAGGACATGAATTCGCATTAGGTGCCATGCACTACGCTTACGGACAAGGGAGTAGCGCCGCAGAAATTGCGCGCATTGGCGTTGAAACAGGCATCGCACTTGATAAAAATAGCGACACACCCATTACGCAATACACAGTGCCACTGATTTTTCGATAACAGCAATAAATGAAAGTTGCTGTATATCTTTAGAGTACAGAACAACCTCCAATTTTTTTGGATATTTTTTGGGCCTCTAACAACAAAGGGGAAAGTCCCCTTCGACGTACAGCGGCACGACTTTTATCAGATAGCGGTGCGAGCCTTAACGAAACGTAGTCAAGCCACGAAACGCCAACCAAAAAACGTGAATTTATTCTTGGGACAACTCTCCACGTACTTTTTCAAGTGCGCGCAAAATACAACCAAGCCTGTCCGGCTCGCCATCCAGCAACCGTGAGTCAGCCCCGATCAAACCTACTGACTGGGGCTGTCTTCACAGCCTCCCACCACATTAGTTTGGCTTGCTGATGCCAGGTGTGGGAAAAGGCCAAGACGCAGCCGGACGCACAGGTACGGGTGCGGACGGAGCAGGCGCAGCAACCACTGGCTTAACAACCACCGCTGGCGCAACCACCTTCTTTGCTACGACTTTTTTAGCAGCGGGTTTCTTTGCTGCTACTGGCTTTGCTACGACAGCCTTAACCGCTGCAACTTTCACTGCTGGCTTCTTGACGACAGCCTTTTTAGCTGCTGGTTTTTTCGCTACAGCTTTTTTCGCAACGGGCTTCTTAGCTGCTACTTTTTTGGCTGCGGGCTTTTTAGCTGCAACGGCTTTCTTTGCTGCTGGCTTTTTAGCTACGGCCTTTTTAGCGGCAGGTTTCGCTGCTACTTTTTTGGCTGCGGGCTTTTTAGCTGCAACGGCTTTTTTTGCTACTGGCTTCTTTGCTGCTGGTTTAGCTTTCTTTGCTGCTACCATTTCAACCTCCTTCGTGGTGAAAGTTAACAAAAATAACACTACAACGAACAACGACTACACCTTCAACACCCCGCAAGCGACGTGTATGAAGCCCTTGCAACAAAGGCTGCAATAGCAGCCTTTGTCATCAATTTAATCCCAAGATAGCGCGCCACCGGTCTGATATTCAGTCACTCGCGTCTCAAAAAAGTTTTTCTCTTTCTTCAGGTCAATCATCTCCGCCATCCACGGGAAGGGATTAGTCGCACCTTGGTACAAAATCTCAACGCCAATTTGTTGGCAACGACGATTGGCAATGAAGCGCAGATATTCTTTGAACATGCCTGCATTCAACCCCAATACGCCGCGCGGCATGGTGTCTTCAGCATAGCGATATTCCAGCTCCACACCCTTTTGAAATAAGCCGCGAATTTCTTCACGGAAAGCGGGTGTCCATAGATGCGGATTTTCCAACTTGATTTGATTGATGACATCCACCCCAAAGTTCAAGTGCATAGACTCATCGCGCAAAATGTATTGATACTGTTCCGCAGCACCCGTCATTTTATTTTGACGACCGAGTGCCAAAATTTGTACGAAGCCCACGTAGAAGAACAGCCCCTCCATGATGCACGCAAACACAATTAAGCTACGCAACAGCTTTTGATCGTTTTCAGGTGTGCCCGTTTTGAAGTCAGGGTTGGTCAACACATCAATGTAGGGTAGCAAGAATTCGTCTTTGTCACGAATGCTTTGCACCTCATGGTACATATTGAAAACTTCACCTTCATCCAAGCCCAAGCTCTCCACAATGTACTGATAGGCGTGAGTATGAATGGCTTCTTCAAACGCTTGGCGCAACAAGTATTGGCGGCATTCTGGATTGGTGATGTGGCGATACGTGCCCAACGCGATATTGTTAGCAGCCAAGCTATCGGCCGTGGTGAAGAAGCCTAGATTACGCTTCACCAAACGACGCTCATCATCCGTCAATCCATTCGGATTTTTCCACAATGCAATGTCCGCCGACATGTTCACTTCCTGCGGCATCCAATGGTTAGCGCACCCCGCCAAATACTTTTCCCACGCCCATTTGTACTTAAACGGCACCAGCTGATTCACGTCAGCCGTGCTATTGATAATGCGCTTGTCTTCCACGCGGATGCGCCCACTTGAGGTTGAAGCAATGGTATAGCCCTGCTCAGCCGTCTCGCCCACAGCACCCGCAACCATTGCCGGCATACGTGCCGCAACGGGATTGACTGTGCTGCTTACTTCATCATCAAAATTTAACATGGCATTCCTTTGTTTCTATTATTCACCGCACAGGCAGTGAATCCAGCATTTATTGGCAGGCTTCGCATTCAGGGTTGTCAATCGAGCAAAACTGCGCTTCCTCAACCACCGGTGCAGCGAATGCGCCCCCCGCTCCTTCACCATTCGACACGGCATTGAGCGAGCCCGCGCGCGAGGTGGATTTTTCTGCCGAGGTTGCCCCCAAGGTGCGCAGGTAATACGTCGTCTTCAAGCCACGCAGCCAAGCCAATTTATACGTGTCATCCAGCTTGCGTCCCGACACCCCCGACATGTAGATATTGAGCGACTGTGCTTGGTCAATCCACTTTTGACGACGCGAAGCCGCTTCAATCAACCACGTCGGCTCAACTTCAAATGCGGTCGCATACAAGCTACGCAATTCAGCAGGAATGCGATCAATTTTGGCAAGACTACCATCAAAGTATTTGAGGTCAGCAATCATTACCTCATCCCACAAGCCAAGGTGTTTCAAATCTGCAACAAGGTGTTCGTTGATGACGGTGAATTCGCCCGACAAATTCGATTTCACGAAGATGTTTTGGTAAGTGGGTTCGATGCAAGCCGAAACGCCAATGATGTTGGAAATGGTCGCGGTAGGGGCAATCGCCACGCAATTGGAATTGCGCATACCGTGTTGCTGAATACGTGAACGCAACGCAGTCCAATCCATGGCGGACGAGCTATCCACTTCCACATAACCCCCGCGTTGTTCGCGCAGCATCTCAACACTGTCTTGCGGCAAGATGCCCTTGTCCCACAAACTGCCGCGATAGCTCGCATAACGACCGCGCTCTTGCGCCAACTCTGACGAAGCTGAATACGCGTAATAGCACACCGCTTCCATCGAACGATCAGCAAACTCCACCGCTTCTTGCGAAGAGTAAGGAATACGTAAATCGTGCAAGCAATCTTGGAAACCCATGATGCCCAAGCCCACTGGGCGATGCTTCATGTTGGCATTACGCGCTTTAGCCACGGCGTAATAATTGATGTCGATGACGTTATCCAACATACGCATCGCGGTGGTTACGGTGCTTTTTAATTTGTCATGGTCAAGCTGACCCGCTTGTTGGTGACCTTTAGGAAACAAATGCGCCGACAAATTGACCGAGCCCAAATTGCACACCGCGATTTCGCTATCCGATGTGTTCAGCGTAATTTCAGTACATAAGTTAGAGCTGTGCACCACGCCCACGTGTTGCTGTGGACTGCGAATGTTGCACGGGTCTTTGAAAGTGACCCAAGGATGACCTGTTTCAAACAACATGGTCAACATCTTGCGCCACAGGCTTTGCGCAGGCACTTTCTTAAATAATTTCAGCTCGCCACGCGCCGCTTTAGCTTCGTAAGCAACGTAAGCTTTTTCAAAATCAGCGCCAAATTTGTCGTGCAAATCAGGGCAATTCGACGGCGAAAACAAGGTCCATTCCGCTCCTTCCATCACGCGCTTCATAAACAAATCTGGAATCCAGTTGGATGTGTTCATGTCATGTGTACGGCGGCGATCATCGCCCGTGTTCTTACGCAGCTCCAAGAACTCTTCCACATCCAAATGCCATGTCTCTAAGTAGGCACACACCGCCCCTTTGCGCTTGCCACCTTGATTGACTGCGACGGCGGTATCGTTCACCACCTTCAAGAACGGCACTACGCCTTGCGATTTACCATTCGTGCCCTTGATGTGACTACCCAAGGCGCGTACATTGCTCCAGTCATTACCCAATCCGCCCGCAAATTTAGACAGCAAAGCATTTTCTTTCAGCGCTTCGTAGATGCCATCCAAGTCATCTGCTACGGTGGTGAGATAGCAGGAAGACAGCTGTGAACGACGCGTACCTGCATTAAATAAGGTCGGCGTAGAACTCATAAAATCAAAACTAGACAACAATTGATAGAACTCAATGGCACGCTCTTCGCGGTTAATCTCATTCAAGCTCAAACCCATCGCCACGCGCATAAAAAACGCTTGCGGCAATTCAATGCGCTTGTCTTCCACATGCAGGAAGTAGCGGTCATACAACGTTTGCAAGCCGAGGTAATTAAACTTCAAGTCACGACTAGCATCCAGCGCCTTGCCCAAACGTACCAAATCAAAGTGCCCCATATCTTCATTGAGCAACTCGGCCTCAATGCCACGCTTGATAAATTTAGGGAAGTGTTCCGCGTAACGCACCGCCATATCCGCAGGCTCTACGTCATCTTCCAAAATCTCACAGCAAATGTTGTTCAGCAACAAACGTGCGGTGACGAAACTGTAAGCAGGGTCTTGTTCAATCTGAGTCCGTGCAGACAAAATAGCGCACTTGCGCACTTCTTCAATCGCAACGCCGTCGTATAAATCTTTTAAAGTCAGCTTGAAAATTTTAGCCGCATCCACTGCCGCACCCAGTCCTTCACAGGCGGAATCAATGCGCGCCATCAAGGCTTTGACATCCAAAGGACGCAACACATCACCGTCCTTTACGTTAATTACTTGCGCCACTTCAACTTCAGACTTAGCCTTCGAGCGCTCCTGCATACGCTTTTCGCGATACAAGACATAAGAGCGCGCCACATCATGCTCACCCGAACGCATCAACGATAATTCAACCTGATCTTGGATGTCTTCAATATGGAACGTGCCGCCATGTGGCTGACGACGCACCAGCGCATTCACCACGCCCGCAGTCAGCTGCTCAACCATCTCACGCACCCGCGCCGAGGCCGCGCCTTGCCCGCCGTTCACAGCGATAAAAGCTTTAGTTAAGGCGATGGAGATTTTTGCTGGCTCGAACGCCGCGACCGAACCATTGCGACGAATGGTTTTATATTGGTCTAAAGGCAAGCTAACGGAGGAGGCGACAGAATTGGATTCTTGCTGGGTGAACATCGCTTTAGCAGCGGATGGCAATACATTTTCGGACGCTTGCAACATGTAACTCCCCTTTGAAATACTGGACTGATTAGCCTGATAGCTGAAATCTGCCAAAACTTAAAAACCACTATATATAGTGGTTGAGACCACGAATTGGGGCTGATTCTAGTGTCTGCTCAAATTTATGCAAGCAGTTTTTTGGCCTATATATCTTCAACAAGAGGAACGCCTGCTACGACAACTACTTTTGTGAATTAAGGTAACGCGACCAATCAAAAAAAGGGCCGGGATCAGTCTTGCGCCCAGGAGCAATGTCAGCGTGGCCAACAATATGACGGATGGGATAGTGACGTTTTAAGATGCGCGTGAGTCGGACAAGTGCACGGTACTGCGCCTCCTCAAACGCCTGCGTATCACACCCCTCCAGCTCAATTCCAATGGCAAAGTCATTGCAGCGAGTACGCCCCTGCCACACCGATACGCCCGCATGCCAAGCGCGGTGCTGGCAGGCCACCCATTGAATCACTTGCCCATTGCGGCGAATGAGAAAGTGCGAGGAGACGCGCACCCCTTGCAGACGCTCGTAATAAGGATGAGTACTGCAATCGAGAGTATTAGTGAAGAGCTGGCCAATCGCCGCCCCACCAAATTCATCGGGTGGCAGACTGATATTGTGAATAACCAGCATGTCTATCAGGGTGTAAGGGGGGCGCGCATCATAGTTGGGCGAGGCGATGCGCTGCACCCCGGTGAGCCAGCCTGCACTATCGGGCTTCATCTCGGCTCATCCTGCTCGGTAATGGATAAGCGCTCCATGCGATAACGCAAGGCACGGAAGGTAACCCCTAATATCTTGGCAGCGGCAGTGCGATTGAAATGCGTCTTGCCTAAGGCCTCAACAATGGCCTCGCGCTCGACACGATCGAGATAATCGGTAAGTGGATACTTGCCCCCCGCCTCTCCCTCTCGATTCGTAGGCATCGGTGCCAGCTGTAAATCCGCAGGCTGAATCAATTCATCCGCACACAAAGCGAGGGCGCGCTCAATCACGTTTTCCAATTCGCGCACATTGCCCGGAAAATCATAAGTCATTAGTGCTTGCAAAGCCGCCTTACTCAAATGCGCTTTCGATTCGCCACGCAAGCGCTCTAATACATGCTGTGCAATAGTCGGTACGTCTTCTCGCATTTCACGAAGGGCGGGTAGCGTAATCGCAATCACATTCAGACGGTAATACAGGTCTTGGCGGAATTTCCCGTCTTGCACGCATTTCGCCAAGTCCCGGTGGGTTGAACTAATAATGCGCACATCCACCGCTTCTTCTTCGGTTGCGCCCACGCGCCGCACTTTCTTTTCCTGAATCGCGCGCAATAACTTCACCTGCATCGCCAGCGGCAAATCCGCCACCTCATCTAGCAACAACGTCCCCTGGTGCGCTGCTTGAAAAAAACCCGCCTTATCTTTATCTGCCCCCGTGAACGCTCCCTTGCGATATCCAAAGAATTCACTTTCCATCAAATTTTCAGGGATAGCGCCACAGTTAACGGGCACGAACACTTGGTCTCGACGCGCGCTTTGCTCAACCAACATGCGCGCCGCCAACTCCTTCCCACTCCCCGACTCACCACTGATATGCACCGGCGCTTGGCTGCGGGCTACGCGCCGTATCAGTTCAAGCACTTCTTGCATGGCAGGCGATTTACCCAACAACGTAGCGCCTTTAACTGCGACCGGCGTGCGTGCTGACGGCAAGCGCAGAGCCGCCGTTACCACCGCACGTAATTGATCTATCGACATCGGCTTAGATAAATAATCGAATGCCCCCGCCTTAAGTGCAGCCACTGCATTTTCTAGATTGCCATGTGCGGTAAGCACCGCCACGGGCGTATCCAACTCGCGCTCAACAATATGACGCAATACCGTCAACCCATCGCCATCCGCCATGCGCATATCGGTGAGGCACAAATTATATTTTTTCTCACCCAGCAACTTCAGCGCAGCTTGCACGCCATTCGCCGCCTCCACCTCCAACCCCATGCGAGTTAATGCCAGCCCCAACAATTCCAAAATGTCGGGCTCATCATCCACAATCAATACACGCGGCATCGCACTCACTTAAATTTTCCTTTTATTTATAGCAGGGATCTTATTGACGCAAACCAAAAGTAATACGGAAGCAGGCCCCACCCATATCCACATGCCGATACTCAATGCGTGCGCCATTGGCTTCGCATAATTCGCGTGCGATGTAGAGTCCCAATCCGGTGCCGCTCGCATCGGTGGTGCTGAAGGGCTCAAACAACTTCTGCAACGCGTCGGCGCGCACACCTACGCCGTCATCTTCCACTTCTAAACACAACTTCCCATCGTCAGATTGAAAGACATTTAACTGCACACTCGCTGCTTGGCGTTGACTATAGCGCAAGGCATTGCGGCATAAATTCCATAACACCTGTTCGAAGTGCCCCCGATCAAAGCGCGCCTGACAATTGGCCAGTATGTTCAGCGCAAACACTTCTCGCGGCATCTTCTCTGCCTGACACAGCTCATCAATAAATAGCGGCAAGCGCACACAAAGATTAATCTCTTCAGCGTTCAAACGATCGCGTCGATTCACTTGCATGACATCTTGCACAATGCGATTCAAGCGCGAAGTGTTATCCAAAATAATGTTCAGCAAACGCTCCTGCGCCGCATCTTGACTACCTTCGCGTAACAGCTCGGTAGCATAACTAATCGACGACAGCGGGTTCCTCACCTCATGCGCAATGTTCGCCGTCAGCCGCCCTAACGCGGCCAGCTTCACTTGCTGTGCTTGCTCTTGCGCGCGCTGCATATCTTCCAGCACCACAATCGCCCCCCAAAAACCATCGCGCTCAACCGGCAAGAAGCGCACCCGTACCATTAAGTGCGTAATGGGTAAACGTAACACTTCATTACCCAGCGCCTTGTTCTGGCGCCAACCTGCAAACAGCGCCTCAATCAAGGGCGAACATTGCGCCAGATTAACTTGTCCACCCACGGGGAAGGTATAACCCAGCAAACGCTCTGCGCCTGGATTAAATTGCCGTACACCGCCCCGCTCATCCACCACCAACACGCCATCGGGCATGTCTTGAATCATCAGTCGATTTGCTTCGGCCATATTAGACAAATCCACCCCGCGCATCATCGCCAGCTTTTCATTGGCTTTGGCATAGCGCGTCAAAGTTTGCGACAAGGCGCTAATCGCAAAATAAGAGGCACTCAACATGCCCACCTGAAAAAAACTGGCAAACGGTGCATCGCGCGTCAGTACCGCAAGGGCATGCTCCAACAACATCGCAATACTGGCCAGCGCTGCGTAGAACCACGTAATACGTCCGCGACTCACCATTGCCCCAAAGGCCAATGAAACCAAAAGCAACATACCCAAATTACTTTGCGTACTTCCACCAAAATAAGCGAGTAGCGATACCAGCACAATATCGGCACTCATTTGAAACGCCAGTTGCAGCGACAAGTTGAGTCGCCGTTGTTGCGACTGAACCAACACAATTGATGCTATCACCAGTAAAAAATAAAGCAGGGTAGTGGTGGCGAACAGCGAATACTCACGTGCGCTACTCGACATTGCCTCGCCAAAAAACAAGGCAATTGCCAACAGCAACACGCCCAAAATCAGGCGGTAGTAATTAAAGTAAGTGAGAAATCGCCACGGACTATCTGACAGTGGCTGAGGGGCTGGCAGGAGCGCCGGGAAAGCGCCCATGTAGGACAAATTATCCCGCATGGATGTTATTTAGATTCGTATTGACGGCGATGTTCATCGCAACAGAAATACTGATTAGCGGATGCAACGCTTTCGCTCTTGGGCTGATGCACGCCACACTGCGCGCAGCTCACCATATCTTCACTCGATACGGGCGTATCTACCTTGGGTGGCTGATTGCGATAGCGCTTCAGTAGCCAATAAACCAAGGCGACGACCGCCAGCAAAAACAGTAAGCGACTCATGCGTTCTCTCCCCTAAAAATACAGCCTGCAATACCTGTCAATTAATACTGACGCGTTGCCGCAAAGTGCGCCAAGTCTAACAGGCACTGTTTATGGCTGGACGCGGGCAAGTGCGCCAAGGCAGCACAGGCCGCTTCAGCTTCGCGCAGCGCTTGCTGGCGGGTGTAATCCAAGGCACCTGTTTCTTTAATGATTGTGAGCACAGCGGAAAATTTAGACACGTCGCCTTGCTCAATTGCCTCACGCACTACATCGGCTTGCTGTTGGCTGCCGTGTTGCATCGCATAAATCAAAGGCAAGGTGGGCTTACCTTCTGCCAAGTCATCCCCCAAATGCTTACCTGTTTGCGTTTCATCGGCAGAGTAATCCAACACGTCATCAATTAACTGAAAGGCCGTGCCCAAATGCATGCCATATAACGATGCCGCAGCTTCATCGGCTGCCGAAGCCTTACCCAGCAAGGCACCGATGCGCATAGCCGCTTCAAATAATTTCGCTGTCTTGCAGTGAATCACGCGCATGTAAGTAGGCACATCCACCTCTGCATCGTGACAGTTAAGCAGCTGCAACACCTCACCCTCGGCAATCACGTTAGTGGCGTCGGCCAAGGTTTGCATCACACGCATATCACCCACGTCCACCATCATTTGGAACGCGCGCGAATAAAGAAAGTCGCCCACCAACACACTCGCCGCATTGCCAAACAGCGCATTCGCCGTCTCGCGTCCACGGCGCAAATCCGATTCATCCACCACATCATCGTGCAACAAGGTCGCCGTGTGAATGAACTCCACCACCGCCGCCAAATCATGTTGATATGTGCCGCGATAGCCAAACGCCTGCGCCGACAACAGCACCAACGCGGGACGCAAACGCTTGCCGCCACTATTGACGATGTATTCGCCGATTTGATTCACCAGCACCACTTCTGAATGCAGGCGCGTGCGAATCACCGCGTCGACCGCAGCCATGTCTTGCGCCAGCAATTGTTTAAGAGTATCCAAAGGGTTTCCTATTCCAAGTCGTCACCAACACACGGCGCGTTCACGCGCTCTTATGGGCGGCGCGCATTGTCGCACAAAGCCCCAAAACTGATAACCGCCCTAAATTCAACGACTCGGGATGCGCGGCTTCTATAGCCAACATGCGATTTGACGTCGCGCGCACCTGCCACGCGTGGGCAATGCTTGCCCACCCTACGCGCAAACCACCTCGCGGCGGCGCAGGTACAGCCCTATCAATATCCCCAGCACGCTCAATGCGGCGACGTAATGCGCGGGGGCGAGCTTATCCAGCGGCAGGAGCAGGCTTACCATCACGGGCGTGAGTCCGCCGAATACCGCATAGGCCACGTTGTAAGAAAACGATAAGCCGGAGAAACGCACGCGCGGCGGAAATTGCATGACCGCAATGCTAGGCACCACGCCAATCACGCCCACGAAAAATCCGCACAACGCATATAGCGCATCAATATGTTGCGTCGATACGCTTAGCTGTTGATACAGCATCCACGAAGTTGCGCCCAAACCCACACATCCC
>JAGVFD010000245.1 GCA_020057805.1 Sideroxydans sp.
CGCCGAACCAATGTTCTCGGGCGCGCTGTCGAGAATGACTTGCGCCAATTCCCACGCATCACGCACCCCCAGATTGAAACCTTGCCCTGCCACAGGATGCAAAGTCTGCGCGGCATTGCCGATGAGTACGGTATGCGAGAAGGTAATGTCTGGCGCGCGCTTCAAGCGTAAAGGGTAGCAACTGCGCTTGCCAAGCGTCAGAAACTCGCCCACGCGGTCACCAAAGTGGCTATGTAGATAAGCCAGAAATTTTGCGTCATCCCAAGACAGCATGTCTTGCGCTGCATCATGCGCGGCGGTCAGCACCAGCTCGTAGCCATCCAAATAGGGCAATAAGGCCATCGGCCCTTGCGCGGTGAAATGTTCGAAAGCCTTGCCGGTGTGCGCTTGCGAGGTGATGACGTGGGCGATGATGCCACTCTGTCCATAATCAGTAATCTGTGGCGGGTGCGCAGCTTGCAGCAACTTGCCGCCATCCGCCGCCACCGCGAGGCGCGCCGTCAGCCTATGTGACTGACCTTGGTGTTGATACTCGATGACAGCGGCATCGTTGCTATGACGCAACTCGCTCACTGTCGCACCATAGAGGCAAGTCACATCCGACTGCGCCAATCCCTTTTGCAATGCGCCATGCAGCAGGGTGTACGGCAACACATAACCCATCTCCTCCACCCCCATCTCTTGGGCGCGCAGCGTGGTGTGTCCTGCTGAATTTTTTTGCGTCACTTCAATAACCTTGATGCCACTCACATCGCGCAATGATTCCCAAGCGCCTAGACGTTGCAGCAACAAACGCGTGCCATAAGACAAGGCCAAGGCACGCGGGTCGGTGGTATTCACTTCAGATTCACGCGCCTCTAGCAACACCACTTGCAAGCCGTTGCCCTGCAAAGCCAAGGCCAGCGCAGCACCCACAGGCCCGCCGCCGATGATGGCGACATCACATTGCGATTCATTCATGGCGCATGACCTCCTCGATTTCGCTGACCGTTTTAGGCGCAGCTTGTGTCAACACTTCATTGCCTTTTGCCGTAATCAACACATCGTCTTCAATACGAATGCCTATATTCCACAAGGCTTTCGGCACTTTGTCCGAGGGGCGAATATAGCAGCCCGGCTCCACCGTTAGCACCATGCCCGCTTGCAGGGGACGCCATTGATCAACCACTTTGTAGTCGCCCACATCATGCACATCCATGCCTAACCAATGCCCTGTGCGGTGCATGTAAAACTGCTTGTAGCTTTCACTTTCCAGCACGCCCTCTAGCGACCCTTGGCATAACTTCAAATCAATAAAGCCCTGCGCCAACACACGCAATGCCGCCTCATGCGGCGCATTCCACAAGCGTCCCGGTTGCGCGGCATCTATCGCGGCCGCTTGCGATGCCAGCACCAGCTCATACACATCGCGCTGCGCTGCGCTAAATTTTCCGTTCACTGGATAAGTGCGCGTGATGTCCGCCGCATAACCTGCAAATTCACAGCCCGCGTCGATGAGCAATAAATCACCGTTATTCAGACGGGCATCATTGCCCACATAGTGCAGGGTGCAGGCATTTGCGCCGCCCGCCACAATGCTGGTGTAAGCCGCATGACGTGCGCCATGACGACAAAATTCATGCAGCAATTCGGCCTCAACTTCATATTCAAATTGGCCTGGGCGAGTGAAACGCATAGCGCGACGATGTGCCTCGCAAGAAATAGTGGAGGCACGGCGCATGAAGCTTTGCTCATGTGTGTCTTTGAATAAACGCAGCTCATTCAGCAGCTCGCGCACATCGCGAAGTTCGCTGGGTGCGCGCACGCCGGTACGTGCTTTGGCCTTAACGTCTTCACGCAACTTGATAATGCGCGCATCCCAATTCGGGGCTGCACCTAGGGGGTAAAACAAGGCAGGCTGATTGCTCATCAACTCAACTAATTTTTCATCCAAAGTTGCAATTGAATACGCGGCATCCAATCCAAACTGTTCCTGCGCGGTCTGCGGCCCATAGCGAAAACCATCCCAGATTTCACGCTCTGAATTTTTATCGCGGCAGAACAAAATGCTTTGCGGCATTTCACCTGCAATCACCACCAACACCGCCTCGGGCTCGCTAAATCCTGTGAGGTAATACAAATAGCTATCGTGACGGTAGTCGTAGTGCGCATCCCCATTGCGCACTACCTCGGGCGCACTGGGAATAATGGCGATGCCTTGCTGCATCAAGGCTTGCAGCTGCTTGCGACGTGCGGCGTAGGGGACGGGTTCAGTCATGGCGAGCCCTGTGTAAATGGAGTAATTGTTGGTCGAGTTCAGCCAAGCGCTGGGGCGTACCCACATCCACCCACTGTCCTCGATGATGTTCGCCGCTCACTTTGCCGAGTGCAATTTGTTCGCGCAATAAAGGCGCCAGCGGCGCTTTCGTGCCGCGCACAATGCCCGCAAACAGGCGCGGGCGGTACAGACCGATACCGGAGAAAGTTAGCGAATTGATAAGAGGTAAGGGGGAAGGGGGAAGGGTAAATACACGGTCGGCCTTCAAACCGAAGTCGCCCTTGAGGTTGTGTTCGGGGTTGTTGACCAACACCAGATGCAACATGTCATCACTGTTAGCCAACTCGTCCGCACGGGCGGGTAAGTGGGAGAAGTCGTAGTCACAATACACATCACCATTCACTACGGCAAAAATCTCATCCCCCAACAAGCTCAGCGCAAAGGCAATGCCCCCCGCTGTTTCCAAAGCCGCGCCTTCAGCCGAGTAACAAATGGATGCGCCAAACTGGCTGCCATCACCCAGTGCGTGTTCAATTTGCATTCCAAGGTGAGCGTGATTGATGACTAAATCGGTGATGCCCGCAGCCACCAAGCGTTCGATGTGCCACACGATGAGCGGCTTGCCCCCCACTTGCAGCAAGGGCTTGGGGGTGTGGTCGGTGAGCGGACGCATCCGTTCACCACGACCTGC
>JAGVFD010000252.1 GCA_020057805.1 Sideroxydans sp.
CAAAGCCCACTTTAATAAAATCGCTGGATTCCGGCCTGCGCCGGAATGATAAAGAAATGTAGCTCGTAGATTGCTTGGTTTAGAACGACTCATCGTCACGTAGGTAGCGCCACTGCCCTTGCGGCAATTCCCCTAAACGTAATTTACCGATGCGCACGCGCTTCAAGGCGCTGACGCGCAACCCCACCATTTCGCACATGCGACGAATCTGGCGTTTTTTACCTTCTACCAAAATGAAGCGCAGTTGATCGTCATTCATCCAGCTTACTTTAGCGGGTTTTAGTTTTTTGCCATCTAGCGACAGCCCGTGGTTAAGCATGGCCAAACCGTTGGTGTCTATCTTGCCTTGCACGCGCACCAGATATTCTTTTTCGACAGGCGAATCTTCGCCAATCAGTTGCTTTGCCACGCGCCCGTCTTGGGTGAGCACGAGCAATCCAGTGGAATCAATATCGAGACGCCCCGCAGGGGCTAATCCAAGGAATTGGCTGCGATGAAAACGTGTAGCTGACTTATCTTCTTCCCAGCGTGTCGCTTGATCGAACAGCAGAATCGCGGGTTTGTAGCCTTGTTCCGCTTGCCCTGAAACATAGCCGATTGGCTTGTGCAGCAAGATGGTGACACGCCCTTGTTGCTTGGCTTGTGCGGCTTTTTCGAGGGTGATTTTTTGCGTGGGTAAAATCTTAAAGCCCAGCTCACTCACGGTTTCGCCATCCACTTTGACCCAGCCTTTAGCGATGTAATCATCGGCCTCGCGACGTGAGCAAAGTCCCTGTTCGGACATGAGTTTGGAGAGTCTAATTTTTTCCATGGTGGTCGGTATGTCTAGATTGATGCGCATTCGCGGGGCGCGATTTTCGCACAGCACCGCTAACCCAGTGCTGGAAATAATCCGCGCAGACCGCCTGCCATAAATTCCACGGCGATGGCAGCCAGCAACAAACCCATCAGGCGCGTCACGATATTGCTGCCGATTTTGCCGAGTCGGCGTGACACCCAAGGCGCGATGAGAAAAGTGAGCCACACCGTGAGGCTTAACGCCACCAGCACCAGCGCCATCACGCCGTAGTGTCCTGTGCCCGTGCCTTTGTGCGCATCGAGAATCACTGTGCTGATGGCGCCAGGCCCTGCCAGCAAAGGCGTGGAGAGCGGCACGATGGCGATGGAGGAAGTGGCGTCGCCGTCCGTTTTATCATCCGGCGCGAGCTTGGGCTTATCGCCGATGAGCATGTTAATCGCCATCAACAGCAGCAAGATGCCGCCCGCCGTGCGGAAGGAGTGAATGCTGATGCCGAAAAACTCCAGTATGGCTTCGCCCAGCAACAACGCAGCAAGCAAAATCACCAGCACCGAGAACGAAGCAATACGTCCCACCCGCTCGCGCTTCTGCGCCGTCATGCCGGCGGTGAAGGCAATGATGATGGGGATGATGCCAATCGGATCAATGATGGCAAACAAGCTGATAAAAATTTTGGTGTATTCGGTGAAGTCGAGCATGGTGGTGTTCCGTAATCAGGCGGCGCGAAGTTACACCGTATAATGAGGCGAATCAAATTAGCTTTTTATTTCGTGAAAAATTATTTCGTGAAAAAACTTACTGCCAATCCCTATCTAATTGCCTTTATTGCAGGCGCATTCGCTGTGTTTGGCTTCGCGCCGTTCGGTATTTTCCCACTGCCTATCGTCTCGCTCGCCGTGCTGTTTTGGTTATGGAGTAAGGCGCAGCACCCCTCACAAGCCGCGTGGATTGGCTTCGCATTTGGTATGGGTTTGTTCTGTGTCGGCGTGAGTTGGATTTATGTCGCGCTACATGAATACGGCTACATGCACCCCATTCTCGCGGCGATTGCGACCGCATTGTTTGCGGCGGTGAATGCGAGCATTCCAGCACTGGCAGGCTATGTGCAAGCCCGATATTCTTTATTTATAAAACAACAGGCAGGCGAATTAAATTACGTTCAGTTGCTACTCGTCATGCCCGGCATCTGGGTATTGGCGGAGTGGCTACGTGGATTTTTATTCACCGGATTTCCATGGCTCACCCTGGGCTACTCGCAAGTGCCTAATAGTCCGCTGGCGGGCTATGCGCCCATCGTTGGCGTGTTCGGCGTGTCGCTATTGGTGGCAGTGAGTGCGAGTTTGTTGTTGCATTTCTTTAATGTGCGCAACCACAAATCTGGAAAAGTGGCGCTCATCGTATTGGTCGCGTTATGGATAAGCGGCGCTGCCTTGCGCGCCCTCGAATGGACACAGCCCCAAGGTGAGCCCACCAAAGTGAGCCTACTGCAAGGCAACATTTCACAAGACACCAAGTTCGCAAAAGACGCGCTGGTGGATACGCTGGAAACCTATCGACGTTTGGCAGAAAGTAGCGACGCACGTTTAATCGTGTTGCCCGAAACCGCCTTGCCCTTGCTACGCGAAAACGTGCCGGCAGGGTATCAAGCCTTGCTGCGCGACCACGTGCGCCAAAATGGTGGCGACCTGCTCATTGGCGCGTTTGAACGTGACGATGAGCATTACTACAACAGCGTTTATTCCCTCGGCACATCGGACAGTCAGCACTACCACAAAGACCACCTCGTGCCCTTTGGCGAATTCATTCCGCTACGCAGCTTATTGGGATGGGTCATCAACGACCTATTACAAATCCCCATGGGCGACTTAAGCAGTGGTGGCGCAAGTCAAGCGCCACTCAATGTGGCAGGACAAAAAATCGCGGTGAACATTTGCTACGAAGACGCATTCGGCGAAGAAGTCATCCATGCATTACCGCAAGCCACCTTGCTGGTGAACGTCACCAACGATGCGTGGTACGGCGATTCACACGCCGCCGAGCAACACAACCAACTTTCGCAAATGCGCGCCCTAGAAACAGGTCGCATCATGCTGCGCGCCACCAACACCGGTGTCACCTCCATCATCGGCACAGATGGACAAATACAAGCCCAATTGCCGCAACACCAAGAAGGTGTCCTCACCGCCACCGTGCAAGGCTACGCAGGCAGCACGCCCTACGTGCGCTGGGGCAATGCCGCGATGCTGGTGTTGGCCGCTTTGATGCTGGGCATCGCGTGGTGGCTGCAACGTAAACCATCCCCTCTCCCCGTGGGAGAGGGCTAGGGTGAGGGAGCTTTTGTGAAAGCGTGGGTCTGCTACCTCCTGCAATGCGCCGACAACACCCTCTACTGCGGCATCACCAACGACCTGAACAAACGCCTCGCTGCACATAATGCTGGCGAGGGAGCCAAGTACACACGAGGTCGGTCGCCACTGAAATTGGTGTATCAAGAGTCTTGTGTCGACAAGTCTGCTGCGTTGAGGCGGGAGCGCGAGATCAAGTCTTTAACTCGTGCTGAGAAGCTGCTGTTGTGCCGAGTGGAGCAGAAAACGCGGTAAGATTTAAAGTCTATATGTTGGCTGATTTCAAGCCGGATCAATCACGCTGACCGCGCGCGACGATTTCACAAATCGTCGCATCATCTAATGTTTCGATAAATTCAGCTGTGCCCGCTCGTGTTCGCGCATCAAGGTCGAATGTGCGAACTTGATTGCACACGGCAACATCATTGGTGTCGTGACCAGAGATGGCAACAGTTAGCCCCATCTCGCGCATTGCTGCGCCGCCGCTGGTGATGGGAACGAGCATGGCAACGCCAAGTGCATTGATCTCTTTAGGGGGGATGACGACGAAGCGGTGGCGGTTTTTCATTTCACGCCCAGCAACAGGATTGGGGTTCACCCAATACACATCACCTTGCTACGGGATGCGGCGGCGAATCACAGGATTTCCTTGCCGACAGGTTTTATGTCGCGCGCCCGAGCGGTGTCTGTATTCATTTTTTTCATCAACTTGGGGGTGACACCTTGAAGCAATTCTTGCAGTGAGTAACGCCCCTTTACATTGTCAGGGCGCGCAGTTAACACCCCTTCCGAAACAGCCAAGTTAAGTGTGCTACCCACGTTGATACGCATCATTTTGAGCATTTTTGCAGGGATGGTAATAATGGCAGCGCCGCCTTGTTTGCGCACCTTGATGGTAGTCATGTATTTTTCCTTTTAAGTGGATGCTGCACTTTGTAGCGCAATGAATAGCTTGCAGCAATCGTGAGAGTAGGGAGGACTTTTTTGAACGACTGGGATTGGAGTGACGATTCCCCCTAAAAACCCGTAAAATGCGCGCCTTCGAGAACCTCGGCTGGTAATTAGCACATGCTCACTTTTCAACAAGTCATTCTGACGCTACAAAACTATTGGGATAAGCAGGGATGCGCGCTGTTGCAGCCTTACGATATTGAGGTGGGTGCGGGCACTTTTCATACGGCAACTTTCTTGCGCGCCATTGGCCCAGAGCCTTGGAAGGCGGCTTATGTGCAGCCTTCGCGCCGTCCTAAAGATGGTCGTTACGGCGAGAACCCCAATCGCTTGCAGCATTACTACCAATATCAAGTGGTGATGAAGCCGTCGCCAGATAACATTCAAGAGTTGTATCTGGATAGCTTGCGCGCTTTGGGTATTAACACGATGGAGCATGACATTCGCTTCGTTGAGGATGATTGGGAATCGCCTACTTTGGGTGCGTGGGGCTTGGGTTGGGAGGTGTGGCTGGATGGCATGGAGGTCACACAGTTCACTTACTTCCAAGAAGTCGGCTCACTTACCTGCAAGCCTGTGCTGGGTGAAATTACCTATGGGTTAGAGCGCCTCGCCATGTATCTGCAAGGTGTGGAAAACGTCTACGACTTGGTGTGGGCGAAGAACGGCGACACGGTGATTACCTATGGTGATGTCTATCACCAGAACGAAGTGGAGCAATCTAAATACAACTTCGAGCATTCCAATGTTGAGATGTTGTTCCGTCACTTTAATGAATACGAGTCTGAAGCCAAGCGATTGATGGATACAGGGCTGGTTTTGCCTGGATTCGAGATGGTGATGAAGTGTTCGCACTCGTTTAATTTACTGGATGCACGCGGTGCCATTTCAGTGACAGAGCGCGCGGCTTACATTGGCCGTGTGCGTGCGCTGTCACGTCAAGTGGCGCAGGCTTATTACGATTCACGCGAGGCATTGGGCTTTCCCATGACCAAACCAAAAGGGAATGCAGCATGACTACCGACACCTTATTGATTGAATTGCTCACCGAGGAATTGCCACCCAAGGTGTTGGAAAAATTGTCCAACACATTCGCGGATGAAGTGTGCGCCGCGCTGAAAGAGCAAGCGCTAATCCGAGCGGATAGTGTGTGCACGCCGTATTGCACGCCGCGCCGTTTGGCGATCAGCATCAGCCATGTGTTGAAGCAGCAGCCGGATCGCATCATTGAACGTAAAGGCCCCGCCGTTAGCGCAGGGTTGGATGCGGACGGTAAGCCGACCAAAGCCTTGGAAGGATTTTTGCGTTCGGCGGGGATTAGCGTCGATCAGTTGCACAAAGTGGGTGCGGGCAAGGCCGAATGTTTTGTGGCGCGCATCGAGCAAAAGGGCAAGGCGCTGGATGCGTATCTGCAAGACATCATTGTGCAAGCGCTGAAAAAATTACCCGTGCCCAAGATGATGCGCTGGGGCGATTCGGATGTGCAGTTTGTACGCCCCGTGCATGGGCTCACCATTTTGCACGGCAAGCGGGTGGTCGCTGCCGAGGTGTTGGGTTTGAGCAGCGGCAATGTGACGCAAGGCCATCGCTTCTTGTGTAAAGAAACCGTTACGATTGAACATGCGAATGAATATGAAACCGCGCTAGAAGCCGGGCATGTTATTGCCAGCTTTGCGCAGCGCCGTAATTTAATTGACGCGCGTCTGGATCAGCTCGCTGAAAAACATAATGCGATTTGGATTGGGCATACCAATCACGACTTGCAATCTTTGTTGAGCATGTCCAACGATGACCGCAGTGTATTGAGCGGCTTGCTGGACGAAGTGACGGCCTTGGTGGAATGGCCGGAAGTCTACGTAGGCGAATTTGATGCCGAGTTCTTAGATGTGCCGCAAGAGTGTTTGATTCTTACCATGCAGCAAAATCAAAAATACTTTCCGCTGGTGGATAGCCACGGCAAGTTGATGAATAAATTCCTCATCGTGTCCAACATGCAGGTGAGCGACCCGCATCACATCATCGAAGGTAATCAGCGCGTGGTGCGTCCACGCTTGGCCGATGCTCGCTTCTTCTTTAACCAAGATCGCAAGCTGACTTTGGAATCGCGTGTCGAAAAATTGAGCCACGTGGTGTATCACAACAAACTAGGTTCGCAATTGCAGCGCGTTGAACGCATCACCAAATTGGCGGGTTTCATCGCGCGCATTTTGGGTGTAGATAAAGCGGACAGTGAGAAAGCCGCGCGCTTGTGCAAGGCAGATTTAATTACCGACATGGTGGGCGAGTTCCCTGAACTGCAAGGCATCATCGGGCGCTATTACGCGTTTTATGAAGGCGAAAAATTCGAGGTGATGAATGCGATAGAAGCGCATTACCACCCGCGTTTTGCGGGTGACACCTTGCCGCAAGGCGGCGTGGCGTGTGCCGTGGCACTAGCGGACAAATTAGAAACCATCATCGGCATTTACGGCATTGGGCAAGTGCCCACGGGCGATAAAGACCCGTTCGGTTTGCGCCGTCAGGCCTTGGGTATTTTGCGTATCTTGATTGAGACGCCACTGGATTTGAATCTGCCCGCCTTGCTCAAAGCGGCGACGGATAATTTTCCGGCGGGCATGTTGAGCGCCTCGGTGGCAACTGACGTGGAAGGCTTCATGTTGGATCGTCTGCGTGGCTATTTGCGCGAACGTGGCTTTGACGCGGCGCAGGTGGAAGCGGTGCTGGCGGTATTGAAAGGGCGCTTGCATGAAGTGATGCCGCGCTTACAGGGCGTGCGTACGTTTGCCGCGTTGGAAGTGGCGAAAGACCTCGCAGCGGCGAATAAGCGCGTGCAAAACATCATGCGTAAAAACAGCGAAGAGCTGGGTGATATTTCTCACAAGATTATCAATCTATCTTTGCTCAAAGACCCCGCCGAACTAGAGCTGTATCAAGCTATTCAAGACATCACGCCGATGGCGCAGGGCTATGTAGAGCGTGGTGATTACGCTAACAATCTAAAAACGTTGGTTACACTAAAACCCTTCATTGATGATTTCTTCGACAAGGTGATGGTGATGACAGAAGACAAAGCGCTGCGTTTGAATCGCGCCGTGTTGTTGCAACAGCTGGGCAAGCTGATGAATCAATCCGCAGACATTGCCAAGTTGGTCGCTTAACTTGAAAGCCAGCGAATCTATGAAGCTCATCATTCTCGACCGTGATGGTGTAATCAACTATGACTCCGATCAATTCATCAAAAGTCCTGAAGAGTGGAAGCCGATTGCAGGTAGCTTGGAAGCGATTGCACGACTGAATCAAGCAGGCTATCGCGTGGTGGTGGCAACCAATCAATCGGGTATTGGGCGCGGGCTGTTTGATATGCCTACGCTGAATGCCATTCACGACAAGATGCACAAATCGTTAGCCTTGGTGGGCGGTCGTGTGGATGCAATTTTCTTTTGCCCGCACACCAGCGAATCCAACTGTACGTGTCGCAAACCGAAGAGCGGCATGATGGAAGAAATCGCCGCGCGCTTTGCATGCAGCTTGCAAGGTGTGCCCGCAGTAGGCGATTCGCTACGTGATTTGGAAGCCTCGGCGCGCCTAGGTGCCACGCCTTATCTGGTACTCACAGGTAAGGGCATTAAAACGCAAGCCAAAGGTGGGCTGCCTGATGGCACCTTAACTTTTCCTGACCTCGCCTCCGTTGTTTCGACATTGCTATGACACTTATTCGTTCCATTATCTTTACGCTCGCGCAATTTCTTTACACAACGGCGTATGCGCTACTGTCGCCCTTCATCTACCCCTTTAACCAACATACCCGCCATCGCCTGCTGTCAGGTTTTGCTGTCGGTATTTTGTGGTTGCTGAAAGTGATATGCGGCACACGTATGGAAATTCGTGGCGCGGAAAACATTCCCGCTCATCCCTGCGTGGTGTTGAGCAAACATCAATCCGCGTGGGAAACCATCTCGTTGCAAACCGTGCTGCCGCCGCATGTGTGGGTGGCTAAACGCGAGTTACTGTGGATTCCGTTTTTCGGTTGGTTGTTGGCATTGTCTTCACCTATCGCACTCAATCGCAGCAAAGGCAAAGAGTCGATGCGCCAAGTGTTAGAGCAAGGCAAGCAAAAACTGGACGCTGGATTTAGCGTGGTGATGTTTCCTGAAGGCACGCGTATTCCGTTTGGGCAACGCGGCAAATATAAAATCGGCGGCGCGATGCTGGCCGAACAAAGCGGCGCGATGGTATTGCCGGTGGCGCACAACGCAGGAAAGTTTTGGGGCAAAAACTCCTTCATCAAACATCCCGGCACCATCGTCATGGTGATTGGCAAACCTATTGTCACCACCGGCCTGAAAGCCGATGAAATCAATCGCCTCACCGAAGCGTGGATTGAAGGCGAGATGACCAAGCTGGGTTAATGTTAGGCAAAAATTTATCCACGAAAATCACGAAAGCACACGAACAAATTCAATGGCATCTCTATAAATTCGTCATACCGGCGGAGGCCGGTATCCAGCTAATAAAATAGACAGTGCAACGCACTGACAAAAAACATTTTTAATAAATGCAATGGATTCCGGCCTGCGCCGGAATGACGGGATTTTGGACTTATATAAGTGTCCTCAAATGCATGCGATGCTTTTCGTGGATGAAGGAAGTTTTTGGAAAAATGGATCGCTTACGTTAAGAAGATGTTCAAATCGCTCCGCTCCCCCTCATCGCAACCCTTGCTAGAGCAACGCACCCTTCAGTTGCTCGGCCAGCACATCCCTTTCACCCTCAAACGCAGCAAACGTCGCAGCATTGGTTTGCGCATTGATGATCGAGGACTCACCGTGAGCGCCCCTTTGCGCGCCTCTGAAAAATGGCTGCATAGTGTGTTATTGGAAAAAGCCAATTGGGTGGTGGACAAGCTAGGCAGTTGGCAATCTAAAAAAGTACCCGCCATCGAATGGGGCGACG
>JAGVFD010000182.1 GCA_020057805.1 Sideroxydans sp.
ATGCACGCGTAAAAAATGCGCTCGATGCACCAGTTGGCGAGATTGAATACAACTGTGAACTTAAGTTTGATGGCCTTGCGATTAACCTGCGCTACGAGCGCGGTGTGCTGGTGCAAGCCGCAACGCGTGGCGATGGCGAAACAGGCGAAGACGTGACGCAAAACATTCGCACACTCAAGATGATTCCCCTGCGCCTGCTTGATTGCACGGCGGACGTTTTAGAAGTGCGCGGCGAAGCTTACATGGCGCGTAAAGATTTTAATCAATACAACGACCAGCAACGTGCGCTGGGGCTGCCCACCTTGGTCAATCCACGCAACGCCGCTGCGGGCACGATACGTCAGTTAGACCCCGCACTTTCTGCCAAGCGCCCCTTGTCATTTTTTGCTTATGGGCTGGGCGAAATTCAAGGCTGGACACTGCCCGCTACTCACAGCGGCATACTGGATGCGTTGCAATCTTTTGGGCTGCCCGTGTGTCAGGTGCGTAGCGTGACGCACGGTGCTGCGGCGCTCGCCGCCTTTCATCAACGTGTTGCAACACTGCGAGATGGGCTTCCCTTCGATATCGACGGTGTGGTGTACAAGGTCAACAGTCTTGCATTGCAAAAAGAGTTGGGCTTTGTGTCACGCGAACCGCGTTGGGCTGTGGCTCATAAATTTCCCGCAGAAGAGCAACTCACCACCGTGCGCGACATCGAGATACAAGTAGGGCGCACGGGCAAACTCACCCCAGTAGCTAAACTTGAACCCGTGTTTGTGGGCGGCACAACGGTGAGCAACGCCACCTTGCACAACGAAGGCGAGATACGCCGCAAAGATGTGCATATTGGCGACACCGTTATTGTGCGCCGTGCCGGTGATGTGATTCCTGAAGTGGTGGGCGTGTTGGCTGAAAGAAGGCCAGCGAATGCACGCGCATTTGTGATGCCGACGACCTGCCCTGTATGTGGCAGCCATGTGGTGCGCGAAGAAGGTGAGGCGGATGCGCGTTGCTCGGGCGGACTGTTTTGCGCCGCACAACGCAAGCAAGCCATTTTGCATTTTGCGGGGCGTCGTGCGATGGACATTGAAGGGCTGGGTGACAAACTGGTTGAGCAGTTGGTGGATGAAAATCTTATTCATTCGCTCCCCGATTTGTATCGCTTGGATAAGCCCACGCTGGCGGCGCTAGAGCGCATGGCAGACAAAAGCGCGCACAACATTGTGCAGGCCATTGCGAAAAGCAAACAGCCTACGTTGGCGCGCTTTATTTTTGCATTAGGTATTCGTAACGTGGGCGAGACCACGGCCAAAGATTTAGCCCGTTACTTTGGCACCTTGGGTAAAGTGCAAGCGGCAGATAAAGAGGCGTTGCAGCAAGTGCCGGACGTGGGGCCGATTGTGGCGCAGAGTGTTTTTGATTTTTTCCGTGAAACGCATAACGTCGAGGTTATTGCCGACTTGTTGGGGGCGTGTGGCTTAATCGTGCAAGAAAGCGCAGGCATCAGCGCGCAAGCTTTGCCTCTCACAGGCAAGACCTATGTGTTGACAGGTACGCTACCGAACATGAGTCGCGATGAGGCCAAGTCACGCTTGGAAGCCTTGGGCGCTAAAGTGGCGGGCAGTGTTTCCAAAAAAACGAATTGTGTAGTGGCGGGCGCAGAAGCGGGTAGCAAATTAGACAAGGCGCGCGAATTGAATGTGCCGGTATGGGATGAAGGCGCTTTGCTGGCCGCGTTGCAAGAATACGAAAAGCAAAGCGATTAATCGGACACGGTTTAACCGTGAAGCTAAAGCTGCATACTCCCTCCCCTTCAAGGGGAGGGCTGGGGCGGGGATGGGGGAAATAGCAGCGATTAACCCATCCCCCACCTAACCTCCCCCTTGAAAGGGGAGGAACTTGGTTGCGACATTTATCACAGATCATTTGTGGATGAAAAAGGTTTAGTTTTTTTGGGTGAGGGAAAAAGAATGAAAACAAAAATCACGAAAGCAGTATTTCCCGTTGCAGGCATGGGGAGTCGTTTCTTACCCGCCACTAAAGCAACAGCCAAAGAAATGTTGCCCGTGGTGGATAAACCGCTCATTCAATATGCAGTCGAAGAAGCGGTAGCAGCGGGCATTACCGATATGGTTTTTGTGACGGGGCGACATAAGCGCGCCATCGAAGATCATTTCGATAAAGCGTATGAATTGGAAGCTTCGCTTGCAGCCAGCGGCAAAACAGAATTGTTGCGCATCGTGCAAGAGGTTGTGCCCAAGCATGTGAACTGTATTTACATTCGCCAATCCGAGCCGCTGGGCTTAGGGCATGCGGTGTTGTGCGCGTTGCCGGTGATTCAAGATGAGCCGTTCGCGGTGTTGCTGGCAGACGATTTGATTGATGGTGAACCCCCTGTGATGCGCCAAATGGTCGATGTGTTTGCGCAGCAACAATGTTCCATCTTGGGTGTGCAAGATGTGCCGCGCGCGCATACCAAGCAATACGGCATTGTGGCGAGTAGTCCGCTGTCATTGAACTTGGAAAAAGTGAGTGGCATTGTTGAAAAGCCGCATCCCAATGTGGCCCCGTCCACCTTGGCAGTCGTGGGGCGCTATATTTTGACGCCGCGCATTTTTCATCACCTACAACAAGTGCAAGCAGGCGCGGGCGGCGAAATTCAACTCACCGATGGCATTGCTGCACTGATGAGTGAAGAGCAGTTGCTAGCGTATCGTTATCGTGGCATTCGTTATGACTGCGGCTCAAAATTAGGCTACTTGAAAGCGCAAGTTGCTTATGGTTTGAAACACGAAGAATTGCGCGATGAATTCGCCGCGTATCTGCAAATGGTGCGCTAACCGTGAATAATTTGGATGCGCGTCAAACGCTGGCCGCTGCGGAAATGCTGTTCAGCGCAGATGAGGTGAATAGCGCTTTACAGCGCGTTGCGCAAGAAATTAACGCCCTGCTAACTGATCAACATCCGCTGGTATTGTCGGTGATGGGCGGCGCGGTGGTGTTCAGCGGGCAACTACTGCCGTTGTTGAACTTTCCTCTCGACTTCGATTACCTACACGTCTCACGTTATGGCAATGAAAAGCAGGGCGGTGAGTTGCACTGGAAAGTGGCTCCACGCGAAAATGTGCGCGGCAAAGTGGTGTTGGTGCTGGACGATATTTTGGACGAAGGCCACACCATGCACGCTATCGAGCAACGGGTGATGGAATTGGGCGCAAGCAAATTTTATTGTGCCGTCTTCGCCGACAAAATGCATGGCAAAGCAAAACCCATCCAAGCTGATTTCGTGGGCTTGCAATTACCGAATCGTTTTGTGTTTGGTTATGGCATGGACATTCACGGCGCGTGGCGTAATTTGCCCGCGATTTATGCAGTTAAAGAAGAGTAAAAAACTTATCCACGAAATACACGAAAAGCACGAACGCAACGCCCACCCTATTCGATATGAAATACGTTACATAGATATATTTTCGTGCCTTTCGTGTTTTTCGTGGACGATTTGACTTTGATTTTGAATTGGAGTTTCAAATGTTAGCAATCATCGGCGGTACAGGTCTTAACCAACTCGGCAATCTTAAAATCACCCATCGGCAAGTGATGCGCACCCCTTTTGGCGAGCCGTCTGGGCCGCTCACGTTTGGCACAATTAACGAACACGAGGTTATGTTCATCGCGCGCCACGGTTACGGTCACACCATTCCGCCGCACATGGTTAACTACCGCGCCAACTTATGGGCGCTACGCGATCAAGGGGCGAAGCGCGTCATCGCAGTGGCCTCGGTGGGCGGTATTCGCGCCGATTTAATTCCGGGTACTTTAGTGGTGCCTAGTCAAATTATTGACTACACAAATGGACGCGCTTTCACTTACTTCGATGGACGTGAACAGTCTGTGACACACATTGATTTCACCTTGCCCTACACCGAATCCTTGCGTCAAAGCGTATTAGATGCCGCGCATCACGCAGGCGAAACTTGCGTCAACGGCGGCGTGTATGCCGCCACCCAAGGGCCGCGTTTGGAAACCGCCGCAGAGATTAATCGTTACGAGGGTGACGGCGCAGACATGGTGGGTATGACAGGTATGCCAGAAGCCGCCTTGGCGCGCGAACTGGGTGTGGAATACGCCACCATTGCCGTGGTGGTGAATTACGCCGCAGGACGTGGCAGCAGCAAGCAAGCAATCGCTTTAGACGAAATTGGCACATTCGCTCAACCCGCTATGGCGCGTGTGCGCAAAATTTTAGAAGGCGTGGTGGAACACTACGAAAATTAAATTGAAACTGGAGTGGCCTCCGCAGATTGTGTCGTTAACCCCCCAACCCTTTGCCCACAGATTGCACAGATTGAAGTGCAAGGCGAGGCTTAAATTTGGCACTTTTATTTGGTTTTTAATCTGCGTGAATCTGCGGACAAAAAGGTTTGTTTTTGAATTTTGAGTGGATGAGTAAAGAGAGAAAGGCCATGAGCGATGTCAGTTAGAGAAGTGCTGCGTATGGGCGATCCGCGTTTATTACAACGCGCCGAACCCATTACTAATTTTGGCAGCCGTGAGTTGCAAGCTTTGTTGGCGGATATGCGCGACACCATGCACGCATTAGATGGGGTTGGGCTGGCCGCGCCGCAAATTGGCGTGGGCTTGCGCGTGGTGATTTTTGAAGTGAATGCTAATCAGCGTTATCCCGATGCCGAATCGGTGCCGCAAACCGTGCTCATCAACCCCATCCTCACGCCCCTATCGGATGCAATGGAAGAAGACTGGGAAGGTTGCCTGAGCGTGCCCGGCATGCGCGGACGTGTGCCACGCTATACCCAGTTACGCTACCAAGGCCGTGATGAAAATGGTGGCGTGATAGACCGTACCGTGAGTGGCTTTCATGCGCGCGTGGTGCAACATGAATGCGACCATTTGGATGGTATTTTGTATCCCATGCGCCTGCTCGACATGCGCCAATTTGGTTTTTCTGACGTGCTGTTTCCCGATCAAAATGGGCAGGATGAATAAAGGATGCCTCTAATAATCCAAACTTCGTTGCAATACGGCGTTGCTCACGAAAAATGACTCCTTACATATTTGATATATGCCGCGTCGTAATTTTTTGTTCGCGCCTTGTCTTGCTTAGAACTTTGAATTATTAGAGGCATCCTAAATGAAACAAGCCGCCCGCCAAGAATTAAAAGTTATCCGTAATCTACGCATCTCACTTATTTTGCTGGTGGTGGTATTTATTGTGGGTACGGTGGGCTATCGCATCTTGGGTGAACATCTATACACCTGGCAAGACTGCTTCTATATGACCTTCATTACCATCGCCTCGATTGGCTATGGTGAAATTGTGGATGTGACGCATTACGAATATGGCCGCATGTTCACGGTGCTGATTGGTATCTCGGGCATCGGCGTATTGGGTTTTGTGTTGTCCACGGTCACCACTTTTATGTTGGAAAGCGACCTTAATGTCAGCTGGCGGAGAAATAAAATGTACAAAAGAATCGAACAACTCAAAGACCACTACATTGTGTGCGGCGTAGGTTTGGTGGGTAGCAATGTAAGCAATGATTTGAACATCACAGGACGCACCTGCGTCATTATTGAAAGCGATATGAGCAGCATCAATCGTTATTTGGAATCCAATCCAGAGCAGCTTTATGTGAGCGGCGATGCCACTGATAACGATGTGCTATTGGCCGCAGGGGTGATGCGCGCTAAAGGTTTATTTGCCGTCGCGCATGATGACAGCGCCAACCTAGTGATTAGCTTAAGTGCCAAGCAACTCAATCCTGCACTACGCGTGGTGGCACGTTGCCATAACGTCAAGAATGCAGAAAAAACACGTCGTGCTGGCGCAGATGAAATCGTCTCGCCTGATTTTAGTGGTGGACTGCGTTTAGTCTCTGCGATGGTTAGGCCGAGCGTGATGAACTTCCTCGATGAAATGGTTAAATCCGACAGCAATTTGCGCATGGAAGAAGTGGTTATCCCCTCTGGCATGCATCACAAACCTTTGAGTGCGTTATCACATGCTAAGCAAGATTGCGTGGTGCTGGCGGTGCGTAGCCAAGCAGAGTGGAAATTTAACCCTCCCAGCAGTTATATTTTTCAAAGCAATGATGTGTTGATGGTGATGACCACACCTTCAGGGCGCATGTGCTTGGAGAAATTGATACAAGGCATGAACTAATCAATCTTTGATCAGTGCCTTTCACACTCACTCTCTCGCCGTGGGAGAGGAGGCTTGAACAGAGATTTTCTAATCTGCACAGGGGAGGCAATATGCAAATCGGTGCATTAAGATTAAGTCAGCAACACATTGCGCAGGCGCAGTGCCAAAGCCCCGCGCAAGTTGTCGCACATTTTGGCGGTATGCAAGGTCAAGATTTCCCCGGTGTTAAATGGTCCATTGCTTTGCGCTTGCACCAAGCAACGCAAGCTGCTGTGAATCGTGCTTTCGACGAAGCTAAAATTATCCGTACTTGGCCCATGCGCGGCACCTTGCATGTGGTCGCAGCAGAAGATGTGCGCTGGATACTTTCGCTCACCTCACCTAAAAATCTAGCGGGTAGTCAGAAGCGGCGCGATGCGTTGGAACTGGACGATAAAACCCTCGCGCGCTGTCACCAAGTTTTTATCAAAACCCTGCAAGGTGGCCAACAAAAATCCCGAGAAGAAATGTATGCAGCACTGCAAGCCGCAGGCATCTCGGTTGAAGGTCAGCGCGGTTATCATCTGCTGTGGAACGCTGCCCTACATGGGCTTATTTGCTTTGCCGCGACGGCCGACAAAGAGCAAAACTTTGCGCTACTGGAAGAGTGGGTTGCGCCCGCAAAAGAGAAAACGCGCGACGCGGCCTTGGCTGCATTGGCCTTGCGGTACTTCATCAGCCACGGCCCCGCCACGCTGAAAGATTTTATTTGGTGGTCAAGTTTAAGTGCGACCGAAGCGCGTGCCGGATTTGAAGACATCAAATCTCAACTCGTTTCCGAAACACTCGGAAAAACCGTGTATTGGATAGCGCCTGACCGCGTTGCACCTCAAGAAAAATCGAGCGTCTTCGCGCTACCCGGCTTCGACGAATACATCCTAGGCTATCAAGATCGTAGCGCCGTATTAGACGCACAACACGCTGAAAAAATATGCCCAGGTGGCAACGGCATGTTCGCCTCCACCATCGTGGTGAACGGACAAGTAGTGGGCACGTGGAAACGCAATTTCAAAAAATCGGGCATCGACATGATGGCGAGTCCCTTTGGCGCGATGAGCAAAAAAGAACAATTGAATTTCGAGCAAGCCGCCCTCCGTTACGGCCACTTTATGGGGTTGCCAGTGCGGGTGGTTTGAACAATAAAATTAAGGAGAAAAACATGAAAAACAAATGGATGACGGTAATGTTGTTGGGATTTTTGTGCGTTACCCCCGCGCAGGCCGACGTTGAACTCTCACAAGGGCAGACTTTGTATCTCCCCATCTACTCGCACATTTGGCACGGCGACAAAATCAGCGACAACAAATCTCCCGCCAAGGCGCAAGTGTC
>JAGVFD010000254.1 GCA_020057805.1 Sideroxydans sp.
CATTCATTTTGAATATACTCCGCGCCTCGCGTGTGCGCCTTCGTTAAACGGGATGTTTATTTTTCCCCGTCCAACCTAGGGCAGGCAATCAAGCCGCCTACGAAGCAGCCCCGCTCGGTTAACTCACTCACCGAAAACAAGCAGTGATGGTAATTGATTTGCGCGCTCTAAGCACCAAGCAGAAAAAATTTTAACGTGTTGCCCTGATGTTTCGGCAGCATGTAGATACAACAAGCTAATAACGAGAATAATCACTTGGACAATCGTAGGCCTCACAACCCAAACATCCAGTTTCTCGCGCGCTAAACGGCGCGTAGCTTTGCCCTGCCCGTGTCAGAGCGCGGGAGAATAATAAAATGAAACGCATGCTATTTAATGCGACGCAGCCAGAAGAACTACGCGTCGCCATTGTGGATGGTCAAAAACTAGTTGACCTCGACATTGAAACCGCTGGCAAAGAACAACGTAAGAGCAACATCTACAAAGCCATCATCACCCGCATCGAGCCTAGCCTCGAAGCGTGTTTTGTCGAATACGGTGGCACCCGCCACGGATTCCTCCCCTTCAAAGAAGTCTCCCCGCAGTATTATCAGTCTGGCGCTAACAGCCGCTCGACGATTAAAGAAGCCTTGCGCGAAGGCCAAGAACTGTTGGTGCAGGTGGAAAAAGACGAGCGCGGCAACAAAGGCGCCGCCCTCACCACTTACATCAGCTTGGCGGGTCGCTACATCGTTTTGATGCCGAACAACCCCAACGGTGGCGGCGTATCGCGTCGTATCGAAGGTGAAGATCGCAACGAATTGCGCGATGTATTGTCGCAACTTGAAGTACCCAAGGGCATGAGCATCATCGCCCGCACAGCAGGTATCGGTCGCAATGCGGAAGAGTTGCAATGGGACTTGAACTACCTGAACCAACTGTGGGATGCGATTGATGGCGCTTCCAAATCAGAAAAAGCGCCTTCACTGATTTATCTGGAAAGCAGCTTGGTGGTACGCGCCATACGCGACTACTTCAATCCAGAAATCGGCGAAATTTTGATTGATACCGACGATATCTTTGAGCAAGCACAAGCCTTTATGGGCACGGTGATGCCAGATCACGTGGATCGCATCAAGCGTTATCACGATGATGTGCCGCTGTTTTCACGCTTCCAAATCGAACACCAAATTGAATCCGCGCATGCACGTCAAGTGAATCTGCCTTCCGGCGGTTCTATCGTGATTGACCATACCGAAGCGCTAACCGCCATCGACATTAACTCCGCGCGTTCTACGCGCGGCAGCGACATCGAGTCCACCGCGCTCAACACCAACCTAGAAGCAGCGGATGAAATCGCTCGCCAATTACGCTTGCGTGACTTGGGCGGCTTAGTTGTCATCGACTTCATCGACATGGAAGCGACCAAGAACCAGCGCGCCGTGGAAGACCGTCTGCGCGATGCCTTGCACTTTGACCGTGCGCGCATCCAGACCGCGAAGATCTCCCGCTTTGGTTTGTTGGAGCTATCGCGTCAACGTTTGGCACCTAGCTTGGAAGAAGGTAACCACACGACTTGCCCACGTTGTAACGGCATCGGCCATATCCGTGGCACCGAATCTTCTGCCCTGAACATCCTGCGCATCATCCAGGAAGAAGCGATGAAGGACAGCAGCGCGGCTATCCATGCACAAGTGCCAGTCGATGTCGCCACCTTCCTGTTGAATGAGAAGCGCTCCGATATCCATCGCATCGAATCGCGTTTCAAAGTCAACGTCGTATTGATCCCCAACCCGCACATGGAGACACCGCATTACACGGTCAACCGTCTGCGTATGGACGACATCACTGCCGACCATCTGCAAGCCAGCTACAAGATGGTAGAGAAGCCGGAAGAAAAAGTTGTGACTGCAACCGCGCAAGATGCGAAAACTGCGCCACGCGCACAAGCCGCAGTACGTGGCATCACCCCCGCACAAGCTGCGCCCAAACATGTAGTCAAAACAGAAGAGAAAACATCTCTCATCAGCAGCTTGATGGGATGGTTCAAATCTTTAGGCGGCGAAAGCGAGTCCGCAAAACCATCGACCTCTGCCAAACCTCGTAGTGGTCAAGGTCGTGACCGTGGCAATCGCGGCGAGCGTAGTGAAGGGGGCAATCGTCAACGCCGTGAACGCGGTGAAGGCGGTAAAAAACCACGCGATCGTGATGACGCACCCAAAGCAGACAACGCAAACAAAGATGCGCAGCCCGCAGCACCTCGCAACGAGCGCCCACCCCGTCCTCCGCGCGAACCGCGTGAGCCCCGTGAAGCCAAGCCAGCACTGGAAACAGTGAAGCCGGCTATTGCAGGCGAGCAAGGAGAAGAAGCGAATCGTGAAGGCAGTGGTCGTAAGCGCGGTCGTCGCGGCGGTCGTCGTGAACGTGAACGTAACGATTCCAAATCGACAATGGGTAACGAAACTGGCTCAGTCGATTCACTTTTGTCAACCGACAACGTTGCCGCACCAACCATTGAGACAACACGTCCTAAAACCGTGCGCCCCTCTGAATACGTGGCCTATCCTGATTCGATGAAACGTGTCAGCCCAAGAGAAGTTATCTGCTATCCAGACAACATGTCGCCCGTGGCTGAAGTCGCGGCACCGGTAGCTAAACCAACCGTAAAAGCGACTGCTTCAGAAGCGCCTGTCGATTTGAGCAGTGCGGGTTTGACTATGATTGAAACTGATCCTAACAAAGCCGCTAGCGTGGTCACCGCCGCACCCGAGTCACGCGAACGTAACTCACGTCGTCGTTCACGCCCACGTGAAATCTACACAGCGGAAAGCAATGAACCGCTGGAGATGATTGAAACGCATAAGTAAGTTTGGAAGTTTAAGTAGGGCATAAAAAAGCGCCAAGGCTTTCACCTTGGCGCTTTTTTTATTCAGCTACTATTGCGCAACCACAATCAGCTGCGGGCCATACGCTGCCCCTGCTTCGCTGCTGTAAAACTCGAAGGCATCTAAAGAGATTTGGTAAGGGAACGAAACATCATTGATGCCCATTGAAAAGCCGTTATTCGGCCATGCACCGCTCACCCAATTACGCACCGTGTTGCTTACGTCAATGTTGTAGATCTGCCCGACAGCGGTGGGTGGATTCCAATTGGATGCGGAAGCCACGTAATACGTACTCGGTGCATTTTTCCAAGTCACCGAGGTGCCCGACCAAGGCGCTGCCAAGGCATGCAAATACCAACTACGCGGCACGTATCCCACGCCCGTCACGCCTGTGGTCAATTTAAGCGTCGCACTCATCACCGTTTTTCCTGCGAGCGCACTCACGTCAAATTTCACTAGGCTTTGCGCGCAACTATATTCTTGGACTTGCATCATCGCGACCGCGTCGTACCACAAGTACCAATAGCACCCCACTGCGATGGAATTGGGGTGAAAGGCATTGGCTGAAAAGGTGGTGGTTTTCCACGAGGCATTGGAAGGAAGACTGCTGTCTGCAATCGTGTTATCCCACACCAGCGGTTGCGAGGTGGTGGCTTGTGGTGGCGCAGAGGCGGGCACAGTCACAGTCATGGTGGGTATGGCAACAGCAGGGTTTAAGGCTGGCAGCAGAGGCGTTGCCGTGATGGTCGCCGTGCCACCTGCCACCGCTGCAATTTGCCCTGTATTAGAAACGACCGTGGCGATTCCCGTGTTGTTGGATGACCAGTTCAACGTATTTGTAATGTCTTTTTGCGAGCCATCTTGGAATGTACCTGTAGCAGACAATTGCAAGCTCGTCCCAGCCGCGAGTGACACTGTTGCAGGCTCAATTTTGATAGATAGCAGATAAGGAAACGCAATCGTCAGTGCTGCAGGCGCAGAACTAATCGCCCCAGAGTGCGCGGTGATGGTGCAACTCCCCATCGCTGTTCCTACCACCATGCCCGTCGCATCTATCGACGCCGCATTCGCAGGATTGCAGGCAGCAATGGTTAATGAGGCTGGGTAGGGGCTTATCCCTGTACCGTTAGCAAAGTTGCCACTGACCCAAGTGGTAGGGCTGGTGCGCTGCCCTACATAGACAAAAGGTTGTCCCGCCGCGATCACCAGAGCCGTCAAAGCATCAGCAGGCGCGGTGACATTGAGTGTGCTCGTGCCACTTGCCCCACCCAAACTCGCCGTCACGTTCACGTAACTACCTACTGCCACTGCATTCACCAGCCCGCCGCTATTCACCGCAGCCACCGCCGCATTCGATGACACCCAAGTAACATTTGGGGTGAGATCGGCTGTCGTGTTGTCGGTGTATCTTCCAGTGGCGGTTAATTGTTGAGTTGTGCCCGTGTTAACGCTGGCCGCAGCGGGTGTTACGGTAATAGTAGCCAGCTGCTTGGTGGCGTTCGCGGTTACTGTCAACGTGGCACTACCCGACACCCCACTCGCGGTTGCCGTAATCGCTGCCGACCCAGCCGCCACCGAAGTGGCTTGCCCTGTGGTGGCTAACACCGTTGCAACAGAAGCTGTGCCAGAACTCCAGCTAGCAATCGTCGTGAGGTTTTGCGTGGTGCCGTCCGAGTAATTTCCAGTGGCGCTGAATTGTGGTGAAGCACCTGTGCCTACAGTGAGCGTAGCGGGAGTGATGCTGATGGATTGCAGGGTGACACCTGTAGCTACGGGAGCGTTGCCTCCTCCACCGCCACATCCAATCATCCCCACTGCAAGTCCCATCACCATCATTGTTATCGTAGTTAATCTCGCAAACATGTTTCACCTCCTAGTTTTATCTATGGGCGGCTATGCAACACAGACTCAATGCGCGGCTATGCAGGGTCTAATCAATCCACCACCAAGCTCGCGCCATCCCCGTAAAGCGGGCAAACAAACCGCTGGACGCGAATCGAGAATCCAAAGTGCTGCCTGTACCCACCACGACATAGGCCGCGTTCCGCGACATCGTGATGCTACTGACCGTACTGCCATTTTGATTAGTCAATGCTTGCGTTGTGCCACTAATGGTGTTGTGCATAACGGCATTGTTAGGCAACACTCCAAGATTATTAGCCAGCGTGCTAAACGCAGCCCAGCTACCGTCATAGGAAAGCGCGACACGCTCTCCTTGCCCGATTGGACTATCCCCATTCGCTTGAGTGCCTGTGCTATCAACACTGGAACGCACAACAGCGCCCGTTTGCGTATCCATGACAAACACATCTTGCAGGCCATTAGTGTCACCAAGTACTACATTGCTGGCTGTAGTTGAGTAGGCCACGTAGCGGCCATTACCCGAAATTGACGGGCTCACAATTCGACTCATAGATTCTGTGCCTTGATTCCGTTCACCTCCCGTATTGGTGAGGCTTACACGGGTGAGGCCAGTGGCGCTGTCGTAGACAAAAATATCCCACAAGTTATTTACATCACCCGCCACCAAATTTGAGGCATAAGACCAGAAAGCCAGCCGTGTTCCATCTTCAGACAATGAGGGTTTAGCTGAACCAAAATTGCCTTCGTTATTGGTGCCGGAGGCACTGCTGACTAAGGTATTTATGTTGTTCGATAAATCTCGCCTCACCACATTTTCATGGATGGTGCCTGCCACCACACCCGCCAAGTTGTTCGCGAACGTGGTGAAAGCCACCACGTTGCCATCTCCCGACAAACTAGGCTCGAAGCTAGCAGCATTTCCCTGTACCCCAGCCGCGCTTTGGCTGACCAGCTGCACACCTGACGTGGGGGCTTGTGCAGACCAAATATAAACATCGCGCACTGCACCATTGGCATCTGTCCCCGCCAAATTAGTTGCATAAGACTCAAAAGCAACCTTCTGTCCATCCGCCGAAATCGCCGGTGCGAAGCTATTATCATTCCCTTCTGTTCCACTTACATTGGCACTCACCAGTACCGTTTGTCCCGTTTGCCGATCTCGCCAAAACACTTGATTAAACGCGCCAGTATTTGCAGAGGCTAGATTAGGTGCAGCAGAAATAAATGCGACATAACGCCCCTCACCCGTGACTGCATTGCCTCCAATTACCGCCTCTTTATTAAAGGTGTTGTAGCTCAAAACGCTATTGTCTGAACTGCGACTCAGCATGTCGTACGTGTATTCACAGCCCACACGTACGCTCGTAGCGCCCACGGGAAGAACGCCCGATGCGCCTTTATAAACCGAACAAGTTTGACTGCTTGGCGAGGACGCTAGACTGACTGAATAGGCTGCGCCATTGGCGTACGCAAGAGGAAACGAAAATGGAGTTTCGCTGTACTGGCTAGTTGCCGCACTCGCAACCGTCACTGTCGTATTGGTCGCCGCATTATTTTGCAATACCACCTGCGCTCCCACGGGGCCGCGCAATGTGCCAACCAGAGTGCTGGTAATTGCCGCTGGCGCACTGCCGCCCCCACCACCTCCACACGCACTCATCAACGAAACCAACACCAGCACACCGCTCAATTGTTTCGTTTTCATGTCACACTCCTCAATCAAATTTCGCTTCAACACATCTCAAAGTGGCTAATTAATCTCATAAGCCCAAGTCAAGCGACTTGGGTAACGCGCTTTTCCAAGTACGCTCAATTTAGGTGGGGGGAGTGAAAATGCATATAGTCCTCTTGGACTAGTACGCTGCAAACTCTTGCAACGCTTCGATGACACAGGTTAAATCGCACCATGACGACGACACGCATTTTGCTGATAGATGACCATGCACTCTTTCGTGCAGGGTTGCGCATGGTGTTGAGTTCGCTGATGACCGAGACGGTGATATTTGAATCAGGTACGCTGACCAAAGCATTAGCCGACACACCCGAGGTACCTGATGTAATTTTGCTCGACATTCATATGCCAGGTTTGAATGGGGTAGAAGGTATCGCGTTGCTTAAACGCAGATGGCCAAGCACAAAAGTTTTGATGCTGTCCGCACAATACGATAGCGAAATCGTGCAGCTGGCTTTAACGCGGGGGGCGTCTGACTTTATTTCCAAGGCCTCTAATTCCGACAAAATAGTCAGCGCCATTGAACACGTCTTACAAGGAGCGCACGCAAAACATTTTGCACATGACGTAGCAGAGTACGCCGCCGATAGTGCTCCGCAACATCTCACCCCACGTCAATGCGAAGTATTGGAATTGGTGTGTTTGGGTTTGTCTAACAAACTCATCGCACGTCAATTATCTGTTTCAGAAAATACGGTGCGCAATCATGTGCAAGGCATTCTCGCTTTCTTGCAGGTGTCCAGCCGCTCTGAAGCAGCCTTCGCGGCACGCAATCGAGGCCTGGTCGGCTGATGAATATCAAAAAACTATTAGGGCTTGCCGAAGATCGCGTTCTGGTTGAACAGTTACGCCTGCTACTCGCCAATTTTGGCAGTTCAGCCGTGCCTGTTTTTATGTTGGCGACTTTGATTCTGTGGGCGTTATCTAATGATGGGAACAAAATTTATTTAACGATGTGGTGGGGGCTGGTCATTGCTTCTGAAATCTATTCCTATCGTATGGCTCGCCACTATCTTGATAGTGGATTACCCGCCAACAAAATAAATCTCGTCGTCAAAAATCTTATCCTAGTGAACATCGTTGATGGGGTGCTGTGGGGTTCGTTAGCATGGATTGCTCTGGATTCAACGGGGTTAGCGGGCAGCATTTTAATTATTTCTGTGATGGGTGGCGTCGCTGCTGCCGCGCTGCCTTTACTCTCTCCAGTGCTGCCTGCTTTCATTATTTTTGTGACGCTCGAACTCACTCTCGTCGTAATAAAATTATGGATGACAGGCGATCCCACTTACACCCCATTAGGCATCGCTATTGTTGTGTATCTCGTTACCTTGCTATTGCAAAGCTTAAATAGTGCGCATGCCGCACGCGCGGCGATTGAACTACGCTTTGAAAACACAAAATTGCTTGACCAGTTACGGATAGAAAAAAAGAATGCGGAATTTTCTCAACTCGAAGCAGAGCAATCGAATAAAGCCAAATCCAAATTCCTCGCTGCTGCCAGTCACGACTTACGCCAACCGATTCATGCCCAAGGCTTGTTTTTAGAGGCGCTATCTCTCACTCAACTAACACCTCATCAAACTGAATTGCTCAATCACTCGCGTGCGGCATCAGAAGCGACGGGCGAATTACTCAACGCCCTGCTCGATTTTTCGCGCATCGAAGCCGGTGTAATCGAACCACAAATGCAGGCCATGTTGTTGCAGCCACTACTGCATAAAATTGAAAATGAATTAGCGCCGCAAGCTGATACTAAAAACATTGTATATCGCTCACGCGAGACGCAATTTGCGATTCGCTCTGACCCGATGCTGTTGGAATTGATTTTACGAAATCTGGTTTCTAATGCCATTCGCTACACGCAACGCGGCGGTGTTTTTATTGGCTGTCGGCAACGTGGAAACACGGCAGTGATTGAAATTTGGGATACGGGCATGGGTATTCCTCTTGAACATCAGCAGGAGGTATTTAGAGAGTTTCATCAGCTCGGCAATCCAGAGCGTGATCGCAACAAAGGCTTGGGGTTAGGGCTGGCAATCGCCAGTGGTTTGGCGCGTACCTTGGGGCATCACCTCACCGTATCGTCTACGCCCCAACGCGGCAGTGTTTTTCGGTTGACCGTCCCCATTGCCATTGCGCCGGCTATTCGAAAAAATCCACTCGCGTTAAGCAAGACTCATTTAGTCGGAGTACGCGTGCTGGTGATTGATGATGATGAAGTTGTGCGCACGGGCATGTTGCCGTTGTTACGCAATTGGGGGTGCGAATGCGTAGCCGCTGAAAGCATTGAACAAGCACTGGCGTTAGTCGCAACCCAAGCCCCAGATGTCATCATCAGCGACTATCGCTTACGTGAGCAACGCACCGGTGTGGAAGCTATTCTGGCGGTGCGCGCATTCGCAAGATGCAATCTCCCTGCACTACTCATCACTGGCGACACGTCGCCGGAGCGCCTGCGCGAAGCCAAAGGCAGCGGAATACCGCTACTACACAAACCCGTATCGACGCGCGAGTTGTATCAAAAATTAGTTGAAATATTGGGCGACTTTAAGCCTGCGCAAGCAGTAACAACAAGCCTAACGCCGCAGGTAGTGCCTGAATAAAAAGGATTTTGCGGCCAACCGTCAGCGCACCATACAAGCCGGCCACTAGCACACAACCCAAGAAGAAAATTTTAATGCTGTTTCCAGCATCACCCAGCATTAGCGCCCACAGCAAACCCGCCGCCAAAAATCCGTTGTACAGACCTTGATTGGCGGCCAACACCTTGGTGATTTGTGCTTTTTCAGGTGTCATGCGGAAGGTCTTTAAGCCCAACGGCTTGTCCCACAGAAACATTTCCAACACTAGGAAGTACACGTGCAACACAGCAACGAACGCCACGATGATGTTTGCGATGAGTGCCATATCAACCTCCTAGTTGAGCTGATTTAAGTGCTGTTTCTTAATGTGTTGCAACAAGCCGTTTGCCGCATCTTCTACCAAATCCAACACCTGCTCAAAACCCTGCGCGCCGCCGAAGTAAGGGTCGGGCACTTCGCGCACATTGTGCTTCTGTGCGAACTGCAAAAACAAACCCAAATGACTTTGTGCATCGTGCGGACGCAGTCGTTGCAAGATGGACAGATTCGCCTCATCCATTGCCAATACGTAATCGAAGCGAGAGAAGTCCGATGCTTCCACTTGCCGCCCGCGTAAATCACTCATATCGTATCCACGTTGCAACGCCGCTTGGCAAGTGCGTGGGTCAGGCGCTTTGCCGATGTGGTAATCATGTGTGCCCGCCGAATCAATCTCTATCGTATCCGCCAGCCCAGCTTGCTCAACGTAGCGACGGAAGACCGCCTCGGCAGTGGGTGAACGACAAATGTTGCCCATACATACGAATAAAATTTTGATTTTCATACCCTCAACTCATAGCGTCGAAATAAACACGCTCTCGCGTAATTTTTTAAGTTGGTCTCGCACTTGTGCGGCCTTCTCAAACTCCAGATTTTTCGCAGCTTGCAGCATCTCTTTTTCTAAGCGCGTGATTTCTTTCGAGACATCCTTCGCACTCATCGCCAAATACTTGGCTTCCAACTGCGCCGCTTTCAAGCCCTTGCGTTCAGCATCCACATCGTATGCGCC
>JAGVFD010000024.1 GCA_020057805.1 Sideroxydans sp.
AATGCCGTTCCATGCCAAATGGTGCGCGCGTGGATTAGACAAACCATCGGCGTGCACGTAGCGCCAATACGGGTTCAGCTTAAGCAGATCGGGGTTATTGAGTTGTTGCCAGCGGCCAGCCGCGTAGCTGGTGGACATATTGGTTTGATAAATAATTTTGGTGCGCCAAGCCTCGCCCGCTTTCGTGCCTTCGCCCGTCCAACCCGACCATCCATTGCGCTCAACTATATCGGCAAACTCGGCACGGAAGGCAATCAGCCCTTTGCCATCTTCGATGCGCTTTTGCATCGCATTGCGTAAATCATTGAGCAAATCCGCCTTACTTGCCCCCGCCACAATAAAAGCACGGTCGTGCGCTGATTTTTTAATGTCGTCCCAACGCTCGGTCGGCAGATTAAGTTTTTCGCGAAAAAAATCCAACTGCTCTTTGAACGGCGTATTAAACCCAAACGTTAGGCTACTAGTTGCCATCAGCCACATCCGCCATGCCTTTAAGCTCTGCCAAGGCCAAACCCGCCGCCATCACACGCACCAGCTCATCGGTAGGCAGGTCGCCAAACGAGGCAACTAAATCCTGCTGCAACACCGTTAAATCCGTCGCGGCATCTACCCGCTTTTTAACGGATGCAATCAGCGCGTCCCAATGTGTAGCGGTATTAATTCCTAACGTATTGGCCAACGCATCCATCCCATCGCTCGGCAAAGGCTCTGCAAATTGTGCCGACTGTGGGCTTGGCAACCCCGCGATGTCTGCCACCACAGGCGCATTAACCACCACCCACTCGCCACCATACTTATCCTGGATATATTTCAGCGTCGGCTTAAAGCCCATCTTGCTGATGCGCTCGTCGCGCTCGGCCTGCTGATTAGCATCCTCATCATCCTCACACTTACGCCACACCTGCGGCAGCGCCGCGCCAGGGAAATTCCACTCGACCAGCCATTTCACGACGGTGGCGTTGAAACTCATACACACCAGATCGGCATCGGCCTTCACGATGTCGTCGCGCACATCGCCTTGCAGATCATCATTGCCCAGCTTGCCAGGTGTGCCCTGCGTGCTGGCGGTTTGGCCCAGCGTGGCACGCGCAATGGCCGCATCCATGCGGTCGTAGAGAGCGGTGTAATCCGCTGTGCCGCCGCGCTTCGCTTCCAGCAGCTCCACAATCATGCCTTCGGGGATGGTTATGGCGCTGTCGGTCTGAATAGCCTGAAGTGCATTCAGCAGCTTGTTTTGATCTGTGTCGTTGGTGCCGCTTGGATACTTGCCTACCGCAGTCGGACTGCCGAACTTCTCCAAAAAGACCAGCCAAAATTTAATTCCAGAACGCTTAAAGAACACAGGCCAATACAGCCAATGTGCCAAGCCCAGCCCATACGGCTCATCGTCATGGTCGCTGCCAGTCGCAAACGTCCAGAACTTCTTGTCAGGCAATGCCTCACCCATCGGATTAGTCGACGTGCGCAGACGCAGCGACATATCCGGCGCGAAGCCGAAGCGCCTACGGTCACGCACCTTGATTGCATCCAGCACGATGAAACTACCGTCTGCCGCATACAACGCCTCGGCCACTGCATACCCGTAGAACACGCCATACAGCATCTTTTCCGTCACCGAATCGAAGTTAATCTTCTTGAGCTGCTCTTCAATGAAGGTGGCCGCCTGCTTGTCGATACGCTTATCACCACCAGGCTTAACCTCCCACGGCTTGGATACCACGGCGCGCACACGCTGTTCGAAGCACGCCTTCACCTGCTCATCGCGCAGCACCTCTTGATAGATCAGCACATCGCCGTTGCCCTTGAGCGCCAGTAGGCGGTCGGTCGATGGCAGCAGTGGCAGACCATCTACGTACCCGCGCGTGATGTCGCGCCCATCGCGGGTGGTGGCTATTTCGTTCTTGAGTTCGTGTTTCATAAATTGCCTTTCTCGTTCGTCCCCTCGCCCTCCGGGATAACCAGCGACTTGCAGGGCTTTATCGTGCTTAGTCGAATGGCTAGTTGTTTCATCAGAGGGTTAGGGTGAGGGAATCGCTACATAAACCCAGACATGCTTCTGGATGTGGAAACACGCTGGCCAGATGACTGATACTCAATTGGCACAAACTCAATCTTGTCTACTGCAAACTTCGCCATCGCCAGCGCCACCGCCGTATCCCCGTGGCGGTCACGGCCATCACTTCCTTTGGTATGCGCATTGTCGGGAATCTTTGCCACGCCCTTATCCATGCGCACAAAACGCAAGTCGGCCAATACATCCGCATCGCTGGGTAGTACGAACGTGCGGTCTTCAAATCCAGCTTTGAGTGGTGGCATATTTTCTCGATACCACTCAACGGTTAGCATCACCTGCGCAATGCGGCTGGCGCTATATTTTTGCGCCGCCACCTCGGCCAAGTACTGGCCGTTACCGCGCGCATCCATTGCCCCACCGCGAAAGCGCGGAAAACGGTCAATTACATAAAATAGAATTTGTTTCTGCTGCTCGAACGGCACATTGCGCAGCTCCAATACGAACGGAGTCACCAGCTTCAGCGTCTTGGTTTCTTCCAGCGGCCAGATACACGTCAAATCGCCGCTACGCGCGAAGTCTTCACCAAAATAGTGATCCAGATTCGGGTCGAGCTTTTGCAGCAGTGGCAGCAATACCTCTTCGCACCAGTCACGGGTATCCGCCTCGCGGATATGCTGTGGCAGCAAGGTAAAATCATCTTTGTGAGACAAACGAATCACCGGAATAGGTGGATTTGACTGCATACAAGACTCAATCAGCGCGCGTGGCAGCCATGTGCCACTACCCTCACGCGGAATCACATCCAGCTCTTCGTCCGCGTTATCGCCATACTGCGCATAAATCTTCGCGCGCCATTCCTCACGGGTTTTCTCTTTCAGGCGGTCGCCTTGAATCAACGCCACACGGTCATACAGCCCATCATTCAGCGCATCGTCAAAGGTTGTTCGGTGCAATGAATACGGCAGTTTCTTCGCGCGAATGTCCTTCACAATCTCATTAAACGGATTCGCATCGCCGTTGTGTGACGAAAGCAAACGCACCTTACCGCCCCAAATCAACATCGCCAAAGCCGCCTTCATCAGCCCTGGTAAGTCATCGTGGAACGCTGCTTCATCAATAGTTACCTTGCCCTGCTTACCGCGAATGGATCGGGGACGGCTGGATAGCGCCAAAATCTTTTTTCCACTGGCAAAGTCGATGCGGAAAGCCTTAATCGCCTGCCCTTCATCCTCATAAACACACTCGCCCATTACCCCCGCAGCCGAATTAAACGCCTTCGCCCACATCGCACAATCGTCGATGTACTCCCGCGTCATATCCTCGCTGTAGCCGATATATAGGGCATCCATCGCCCCGTCAGCAGGTGACGCCGTCAGCACCGCATCGCAGGCATCACACCAGCTCGCGCC
>JAGVFD010000193.1 GCA_020057805.1 Sideroxydans sp.
TGCACTCTCAAGGATAAATAATGAACGCCTTGCGTCACCCCACTGCCATTATTCACCCCAACGCCAAGTTGGCCGATGACGTTCAAGTTGGGGCGTACACCCTTATCGGTGAGCATGTTGAAATTGCTGCGGGTACGAGCATTGGTCCGCATGTGGTCATCAATGGTCACACACGTATTGGCAAAAATAATCGCATTTTTCAATTCAGTTCCTTGGGTGAAATTCCGCAGGATAAAAAATACGCGGGCGAGCCAACACGTTTGGAAATTGGCGACGACAACATGATTCGCGAATTTTGCACTTTCAATTTAGGTACTGTGCAGGACGGCGGTGTAACCAGCATCGGCAACAAAAATTGGATCATGGCGTATGTGCATCTTGCGCATGATTGTCACGTGGGCAACAACACTATCTTTGCTAACAATGCACAGTTAGCGGGGCATGTCATCGTGGATGACTTCGCCATCTTGGGTGGATTTACTGCCGTGCATCAGTTTTGTCAGATTGGCGCGCATGTCATTACGGGCATGGGTAGTGTGTTGCTGCAAGATATTCCGCCTTACGTGCTGGTGTCCGGCAATCCTGCCGCACCACATGGCACGAATTCAGAAGGGCTGAAGCGTCGTGGATTTTCAAGCACGGCGGTGATGGCTATCAAGCGCGCTTACAAGACTTTGTATAAATCTGGATTGACGTTAGATGAGGCAAAAGCACAAATTAACGCGCAGATAGCCGAGCATCCAGAGCTGCAACTGATGGCGGATTTTCTAAACCGCTCACAACGCGGTATCGTTCGTTAATATGAAATTGGCAAAGCAATTCGTTTGCTCTCTGGCTCGATAACTCATGTCTGAAAAAATTAAAACCATCGCCATGGTGGCGGGTGAAGCCTCGGGCGATATGCTGGGCAGTCTGTTAATGGTCGCCATTAAAGCAGCCCAGCCCAACGTGCGCTTTATTGGCATTGGCGGCCCCAAGATGCAAAGTGCGGGCATGCAAGTGCTATTCCCTATGGAAAAGTTGGCAGTGCGCGGCTATGTTGAAGTACTACGCCACTACCGTGAAATCGTCGGCATTCGCAGCCAATTACGTGAGCAACTTATCGCACAGCCACCTGATTTATTTATTGGTGTAGATGCTCCCGACTTCAATCTCGATTTGGAATTGGCCCTTAAGCAACGCGGCATTCCCACGGTGCATTACGTCAGTCCTTCCATCTGGGCATGGCGTGCAGAGCGCATTCACAAGATCAAACAAGCAGTTTCACACATCCTAGCTTTGTTTCCATTTGAAGCGCCGCTCTACGAAAAAGTGGGCGTGCCGGTGACTTATGTGGGCCATCCTATGGCGGATTTTTTGCCGCTCATCCCTAACCGCGCCGAGATGCGCGAGCAAATGCGCATTTTGCCGCGTAACGCAAAAGTATTCGCTTTCTTACCGGGCAGTCGGCAGAGCGAAGTGCGTCACCTAGCGAAAACGTATATTGAAACGGCCAAGCTGATTTTGCAGAAACAGCCCGATGCGCAATTCCTAGTGCCGTTGGTGAGCCGTGAAACGCGCAATATATTTGAAGAAGTGTTGTGGAAATTAGAAGCGCAACAACTGCCCATCACCTTGCTGTTTGGGCATGCGCATGACGCTATGATAGCTGCCGATGGCGTGCTGGTTGCATCGGGTACGGCCACGCTAGAAGCCGCACTGCTCAAGCGTCCCATGGTCATCACCTACAAAATGCCAGCGCTGACGTATTGGATTTCCAAGCGCAAGCAATATCAGCCTTGGGTCGGTTTGCCCAACATTTTGGCGGGTAAATTTGTGGTGCCGGAATTGTTGCAAGATGACGCAACGCCAGAAAATATCGCGCAAGCGTTGCTTAATTTAGTGAACGACAAAAACGCGGTAGCCGAGTTAGAGCAAGTGTTTAGCGACATGCATCACACCTTGCGTCAAAACACCGCACAAAAAGCTGCTGCCGCCATCCTGCCGTACTTGCAATGAGCAAGCTCCTGCTCATCTGTGGTGTAGATGAAGCAGGGCGAGGGCCACTGGCAGGGCCAGTGAGCGCGGCGGCGGTGATTCTCGATCCCACTCGCCCCATTGCAGGCCTCGCTGATTCCAAAAAGTTATCTGAAAAGCAACGCGATTTATTAGCGCCACTCATTCGTGAACGCGCTTTAGCGTGGGCAGTGGCCTATGCAGAAGTAGACGAAATTGATCAACTCAACATTCTGCAAGCCACCCTACTAGCCATGCGCCGCGCGGTACTTGCCTTGCCTATTCAGCCGCAGCAAGTGTTGGTTGATGGCCTGTATTGCCCACAAACAGGTATTCCTAGTGAAGCTATTGTGAAAGGGGATAGCAAAGTAGCGGCCATTTCTGCGGCCTCCATCCTCGCTAAAACTGCACGTGATGAGTTGATGCTGAAACTGCACCAGCAATATCCGCAATACGGTTTCGACGCCCACAAAGGCTATCCCACCGCGGCGCACATCGCGGCCTTACAAATGCATGGCGTGTCGGATGTGCATCGACGCAGCTTCCGTCCCGTGCGTGAATTGATTACTCGCCCAACTTAAAGCGGCGAATCGAGTGGCAGGTATAACCGTTGGGATGCTTCACTAGATAATCCTGATGATAATCCTCAGCGCGAAAGAATGCCTTGAAAGGCACCACTTGCGTCACCACAGGCGCTTTCCATTCACCTGACGCATCCACTGTTTGAATCACCGCTTCGGCTGTCTTCTTCTGTTCCTCATCCACATAGAAAATCGCCGAGCGATATTGCGTCCCTCGATCATTCCCCTGCTGGTCGCGCGTAGTTGGATTGTGCATACGGAAAAACTCAAACAACAAATGACGGTAAGTGAGTTGCTTGGAATCAAACACAATCTTCAACGACTCTGCATGCCCACTGCGCCCCGTCTTCACAATGTCATACGTCGCATTCGGCACATCACCCCCCGTATAACCCACCTCGGTTTCAATCACCCCAGGAATCTGCCGCACTAGCTCCTCCATGCCCCAGAAACAACCGCCGGAAAGGTAAGTGCTTTGAGTGGTGGATGGCATGGGAAGTCCTTTCGAGTGGGTGTAAATGGGGAGCAATAAGAGTGTGATGAGTAAGAAAAATAGGCGCATTTTTTCGATTGATATTGTGAGTGTCACTGTCAGTTTATGACGCTGAATTTATGTATTGCTGTCAGAGTCGTCATGGGCAATCGTTCGCGCACGACAACAAAGGGAACGCGCTACTTGAATGAGGGATTGATTTTTGCAACCAAAGGAAATTGACTTGGAGTACGGATTGAGTCCACAGCCAAATCAACATCAAGCAACGGCCAGTAGAGGTGGTTGGCTGTTGGCCATTCAATAGTCGTAATTTGCTCAAGAGTAGCCTGCTTAAACCAAGGAAACTCTGCGAAGGGAACGAACAGTTCATCGCTTTTCAAAAGCAACCAGAATCCCTTATTTGAGGCTAGGGAAACTTCAACGTCAGAAGTGGCTATGCCAAGCATGGGTAATCTCCTCGAAATGATCTTGCACCATCAATAACACGTCACTAATTTGTTTTTTTGAAAGCCCCTGATTCATCGCCAATTCAACTTGTGGCTCCAACCAGAACTTGGCTTCCCCATCCGTATGTGCAACGTGGACATGCATGCGTAGTTCTTCGCGTGAAAAGAAGAAAAAACGAAATGCACCTTGGCGAAATACAGTGGGAGACATGTTCAAATCATAGCAGTAACAGTCTACTCATAACAGTACGGGTAGCCGGAGATGATTTCTTCAGCCAAGCAACATAATTTAGCGCCGCTCTTTTTTCATTGCGGCAGCCGCCTCGCGCTTCGACTCACGTTCTTTTTCCGTGGCGCGCTTGTCATGCTCTTTCTTGCCTTTTGCCAAGCCAATCTCTAGCTTTACGCGCCCCCCTTTGTAGTGCATGTCTAGCGGCATGATGGTGTAGCCAGCGCGTTGTACTTTGCCGATGAGTTTGTCGATTTCGTTCTTGTTTAGGAGCAGCTTACGCGTGCGCGTGGGATCGGGGATGATGTGGGTTGAGGCGCTGGTGAGTGGGCTGATGTGCGATCCGAACAGGAAGAACTCGCTGCCTTTGCTGGTGACGTAAGCTTCTTTAAGTTGTACGCGGCCTTCACGGATGGCTTTGATTTCCCAGCCTTGCAGCATGAGGCCTGCCTCATACTTTTCTTCGATGAAGTATTCGTGAAAGGCTTTTTTATTTTGAATAATGCTCATATTTTCAATTCAATTTGTGCGCTGAAACGGCGTTTATTTTGTCACTCACGGCTATTCTGATACTCGAAATAGATGAGTTTTGTGGTGTGTTGCGATATTCTACCAGCCTTTGATTGACGGGCTTTGGCAAGCGATGGCTTTGGTAGAAAAGACGGTGATTGTTCCCTTCAGTGCGGAGCAGATGTTCAAGTTGGTGGACGATGTGCAGGACTACGCACTCTTTCTGCCGTGGTGTGGCGGTGCGAGCGTGGACGGTGTGCAAGGTGAAGTGATGCACGCCACGGTGCACATTGATTACCACGGGGTGAAGCAGAGTTTTAGCACGCGCAATGTGCGTTCGATTCCCAGCCGAATTGATATGAAGTTGCTGAATGGCCCGTTCAAGCAACTTGATGGTGAGTGGCTTTTTGTCGCCTTGTCCCCGTCAGCCTGTAAAATAGCGTTCCGCTTACACTACGAGTTTTCTAGCGTGTTGCTGAGAAAGTTGGTTGGCCCTGTATTTCATAAGATTGCGAGCAGTTTTGTCGAGGCGTTCATTGAGCGCGCCGAAAAGGTTTATGTAAAGCAATGACTAACTCAAAAATATCCATCGAATTGGTTTATGCCTTGGCAGATAAACAAACTCTGCTGACTTTTGACGTGCCTCAAGGCACGACACTGGGGCAGGCGGTTGAACTTTCGGGCATCCGCGCCAAGCATCCTGAAATTGACACGGTGAAAGGCAAGTTCGGCATCTTCAGTAAATTGACCAAGCCGGATGTGGTGCTGCGTGAAAAAGACCGTATCGAGATATATCGCCCACTGATTGCCGACCCGAAAGAAGTGCGCCGCAAGCGCGCTGAAGAGGGCAAGGTTATGAAGAAGGGCGGCGGGGATGCTTAATTTCGACCTACATTGTCACTCCACAACTTCTGACGGAACGCTCACGCCGACTGAGATCGTGATGCGTGCTGCCGAGCGCGGGGTGACCATGTTGGCGTTGACCGATCACGATGACACAGATGGTCTAGATGAGGCGCGCTCAGTCGCTGAACAACACGGCATCCGCTTTATCAATGGCGTCGAGATTTCAGTGTCATGGCGCAAACATACGTTACACATCGTCGGCCTGAACATTGACCACAAACACCCTGAATTGATGGCGGGGTTGGAAACAGTGCGTGCGGGTCGGGGTTTGCGTGCGCAGAAGATGTCGGACGAGTTGGCGAAAATTGGCATTAGCGGGGTGATGCAGGGCGCTTACAAATTCACCACCAATCCGAACATGATTGGGCGTACCCATTTCGCACGATATCTGGTGGAAGCGGGGCACTGTAAAGATGTGAAGAGCGTATTCAAACGCTATCTTGCCAGCGGCAAACCCGGTTACGTGCCCCATGAGTGGGCGCAATTAAGTGATGCGATTGCGTGGATTAAGGCCAGCGGGGGCATCGCTGTCGTGGCGCATCCCGGTCGCTACATGATTGGCAAGAACAGCATGGGTAAAAAAACCATGCATGAGATGTTGAGCGAGTTCGTGGCCTTGGGCGGCGGCGCGGTAGAGGTTGTGACGGGTAGCCATACGCCGCCGCAATATGCCGAATTCGCGCGCTATGCCGCTGAATTTAATTTGCTGTGTTCCTGTGGTTCAGACTTTCATGGACCCGGCGAAAGTTATCGTGACCTCGGACGCTTACCAGACTTGCCATTGGGCTGTCGCCCGGTGTGGGAAGGCTGGAAAAATGTGCCCGCACAAACACCACCTGAATTGAAAGCTGCTTGATGACGCAATATTTTGCTCTGTACCCCGATAACCCCCAGCCGCGCTTAATCAAGCAGGCGGCAGCAATGTTGCGTGAAGGCGCAGTGATTGTGTATCCCACCGATTCCGGCTATGCGTTGGGGTGTCACTTGGATGACAAAGAAGCGGTGACCCGCATTCGCCAAATTCGAGGCTTGGACGACAAGCACCACCTGACTTTGGTGTGCAAAGATTTGTCTGAGCTGTCTACTTATGCGCGCGTGAGCAACAACCAGTTTCGTCTGTTGAAGAACAACACGCCTGGTTCTTACACCTTCATTCTCGAAGCCACCAAAGAAGTACCACGTCGCTTGCAGCATCCTAAACGCAGCACAGTGGGGGTGCGCATTCCCGACCATCCCATCGCTTTGGCTTTGCTGGAAGAGCTGGGCGAGCCATTGTTGAGTTCGACTTTGATTGTGCCGGACGCCAGTTTTCCTTTGACCGATGTAGATGAGATTCGCGAACGATTGGAGCGTCAGGTCGATTTGATTATCGAAGGGGGGACGGTAGGTATCGACCCCACCACAGTGATTGATTTGACCAGTGAAACGCCGATTTTGGTGCGAGCTGGGCGCGGAGATATCACGCCTTTTGGACTCGAAAGTTAATGGAAGATTTAATTCAACTCATCGCCA
>JAGVFD010000156.1 GCA_020057805.1 Sideroxydans sp.
CGCACTCTAATTTGGGGGGGGGGGGGGCATGTCAAGCACAGCGGTGTGGCAATGTTAGAATGCTCATCATCACTAGCCCACTGGAGTTGGCAATGAATCAAGCAATAATTCTCGAACAACGCCGGCAAGCACGCGCCGCAAAAAACCTTGTCGATGCGGCGTTAGTTGAGCTACATGTAAAAGCGTGCGACGCACTATCCAACTCGTCCGCAGGTAACGTTGTACGTGAACGCGCTTTGCAACAAGTAGCCCGTTGGGAACGTGCGCACTTGTGTGATATGTACTATGTCGATGCGTGGAGAAACATTCTAAATTTACCACTCGCGTCGATCAAACCTGCCATGTTGTGTAACGATGCGGAAGGTGTCGCCTTACGCCAAAACTCACCTTTTGGCTTCCTGATTGAGCGCGCCGCCTGATAAACCGTAACGATGTAAGTCATTTGCTAGCCGAAGCGATGCGCCTTTCCCAGCAAAATGTGATGCTAAAATTAAGATGCTCTTATTTGAAAGGTTAGCCATGAACGAAATCATGTTTGTTGTTGAAGAAGCACCAGAAGGCGGACTAACAGCGAGAGCGTTAGGTGAATCTATTTTCACCGAAGCGGATGACATTGAAAGTTTGCATCAGCAAGTTCGTGATGCAGTGAATTGCCATTTTGATGAAGGTAAAGCGCCCAAGATTATCCGCTTGCATTTCACCCGCGAGGAATTGATTGCCGTATGAAAATACCTCGCAATCTCACGGGCTCACAACTAATCAAAGCCTTGGATAAGCTTGACTACCAAGCTACTCGACAAGCAGGTAGTCATGTACGTTTGACCTGCCCTCTCCCAAAAGAGCATCACATCACCGTTCCTTTACACGATCCTCTCCGCATCGGCACACTTGCCGCCATCCTTGCCGATGTTGCGACACACCACAGCATGACGAGAGACGAGCTAATCCAAAAACTGTTCGGCAAATAGTCTCAACATCCGTGTTCGCCGCATTCAAAAAACTCTTCCGCAACTGGGCGTTTCGACGCACTGTTGAAACGGGCACGGTGGTGCTTAATCAACGCCGCATCTACATCATCCCTTCACGCCAAGGATTTATCTTTGCGATGGTGCTGGGGGTAATGTTGTTGGGCGACATCAACTACAACTTAAGTCTTGGTTATATGTTGACCTTCTTACTCGCCACCACAGCAGGCCTAACCATGTTGTATGCCTTCCGCAATCTGGCGCAACTGGAGATTCATGCAGGTCATGTCGAGCCCGTTTTCGTGGGTGAGCAAGCTCGTTTTGTTTTCCATTTCAACAATCCCAGTTCGCTCGTTCGCTATCAAATCCATCTACATGACGATGCTGAACACGAGACGATATTCGATCTTCCAGCTCAACGCTCCACTCCCATCTCGCTCGCCATTCCTGCCACACAACGCGGCTGGATGGATAGTGAACGTCTGTCGCTGTACACGCATTTTCCCCTCGGGCTATTCCACGCATGGACATATCTGCACTTCGATGTGTGTTGCTTGGTGTATCCCAAACCTGCCGCGCCGCAGGCGCTGCCTGCGGCCTCTGCACAAAATGGTCAGGGAAAAATAATCGCCACGGGGGATGAAGACTTTTCTGGCTTGCGCAATTACGTGGATGGGGATGCGATGGCACACATTGCATGGAAGGTGCTGGCGCGTGAGCAAGGCTTACAGGTGAAGCAGTTCTCGGCGCAGCAAGGCCATTCGCTGTGGTTGGATTGGGCGCAACTGCCCAGCCTTGCGCCCGAACGCAAACTGGAATTATTGACGCGCTGGGTGTTGGATGCGGATGCGCAAGGCTTGGCGTATGGCTTGCGTTTGCCTGATGGTGAGTTAGAACCACAAAACAACCCTGCCCATCGGGCGCAATGTTTGAAAAGACTGGCCTTGTTTGGGATGAGTGAAATATGAAGCTCACCGCCGCCCTCGTCTACGGCCTTATTGCTTGCATTCTGCTGGTGAGTGCGCCGCATGCGCAACATCTGCCGTTGTGGGTGAGCGCGATGGGTTTGATGTTATTGGCGTGGCGCGCTTTTCTCACGTTTAGTGGACGTGCGCTACCGGCGCGCTGGGTGTTATTACTCATCACCGTAGCCAGTGTGGCGGCCATCGGCATTGGTTTCCACACACTGTTTGGGCGGGAGGTGGGCGTCACACTGCTGATTTTATTGGCGACGCTAAAGCTGCTTGAACTACGCGCAGCACGCGATGCCACCGTGCTGATTTATCTGGCCTGCTTCATCATTATCACTAACTTTTTCTACTCGCAAAGCATGCTCACGGCGCTGTATTTGCTGGTGACCTTGCTGGTTATTTTGGCAACGTGGGTACATTTGCAAACGGGTACGCTGGCGCTCAAGCCACGCCTACGCATCGCAGGCGTATTGCTGCTACAAGCCATTCCGCTGTCGCTCATTTTGTTTGTGTTGTTCCCACGGGTGCAAGGGCCACTATGGGGCATGCCGCAAGATGCGTATGCGCGCAGTGGATTGTCCGATTCCATGTCACCCGGCACAATGAGCAAATTATCGCTGTCGGATGCCGTTGCTTTCCGTGTGACCTTTGCAGATAAAGCGCCGCTACGCGAGCAGATGTATTGGCGCGGTCCAGTGTTATGGGACTTTGACGGCACCACATGGAAGCGCGGCATCAACGCCACTTTGCAAGCCCCCACGCTGGCCGATGTGAGCCAACCTGTGGATTACACCGTGACCCTAGAGCCGCACAATCAATACTGGTTGTTCGCGCTAGACATGCCGAGTCGGATTTCAATTAAAGCCGGCTTTGCGCCAGACTTTCAGGTGTTGAGTAGCGACATCGTGCGCTCGCGAACGCGCTACAACGCCAGCTCTTATCTGTCTTATCGCGCCAACCTTAACGAATCGCCGCTACAAATGCGCCGCGCACTCGCTCTTCCCGCCGGCGTCAATCCCTTAACGCGCCAACTCGCCGCCAGCTGGCGTGCGCAAGCCACCAACGATGCAGAGTTGATTCAACTTGCACTCACCTATTTCAATCGCGGTGGATTTGAATACACGCTAGAACCGCCTTTGCTTGGCTTAAACAGCGTGGATGATTTTTTATTTGGCACCAAGCAAGGCTTCTGCGAGCACTACGCCAGC
>JAGVFD010000069.1 GCA_020057805.1 Sideroxydans sp.
ACCACCCGTAATTTCACCGTTGCCGATAGTGAAGCCTATTGCGATTTCGGATCGTCGTTTGAAGAAAAATATCAAACGCATTGGTACTCACCCGCTGGGAATTGGTCTCTATGAGTTCGACTATCTATGGGGTCAGCATGCGATTGGTGTGATGGCAGATGAAGTAAAATCGGTTCGACCTGAAGCGGTACTTCACCACCCTGATGGCTATGACATGGTTGATTACAGTAAGTTAAATTAACGCGCTGTCTTCGATGCAGAAAAAAGCCCCGCAGTTGAAAGCTGCGGGGCTTTTGTTTGGGACTTGCGAAGCTGAAATCTAAATGCGCTTGGCCAATTCAGCCGCTTTGCCAAGATAAGTTTCTGGGCTTAAATTTTGTAGGCGTTGTTTTTCGCTGGCAGGAATGTCCAAGGTTTGAATGAAGGCGGCTAGACTCTCGCGATTGATGCCGCCTTTGCCACGCGTTAGCGCTTTAAGTTTGTCGTAGGCATTTTCGATGTTGTAGCGACGCATCACCGTTTGAATCGGTTCGGCCAGCACTTCCCAGCTATTGTTCAAATCTTCTGCCAAACGTTGTGGGTTGGCTTCCAGTTTGTTTAAGCCCTTCAAACAAGATTCGTAGGCGAGCAAGGTGTAGCCCATGGCGACGCCCATGTTGCGCAACACGGTGGAATCGGTGAGGTCGCGTTGCCAACGTGAGATGGGCAATTTCTCGGAAAGGTGTTTGAGTAATGCATTGGCGAGGCCAAGGTTGCCTTCCGAGTTTTCAAAATCAATCGGATTCACTTTGTGCGGCATGGTGGATGAACCTACTTCGCCCGCAATCACTTTTTGTTTGAAGAAGCCAAGCGAGATATAGCCCCAGATGTCGCGATTAAGGTCGATGAGGATGGTGTTAGTGCGGGCAAATGCGTCATACAACTCGGCCATGCCATCGTGCGGTTCAATTTGAATGGTGTAGGGGTTGAACGTAATGCCACGCGCTTCGACGAAGCGCTGTGCGAAGTTTTCCCAATCAACGTTTGGGTAGGCGGATAAGTGAGCGTTGTAGTTGCCTACCGCCCCATTAATTTTTCCCAACAATTCGACAGCGGAGATGCGCGTTTGAGCGCGGCGCAAGCGATGCACCACGTTGGCCATTTCTTTGCCCAAGGTGCTGGGTGTGGCGGTTTGTCCGTGGGTGCGACATAACATCGGCACGTCGGCATGCTGGTGGGCCAGATGAGTGAGGCGCTCAATCAGCACGTTGAGGGCGGGCACCATGACGTTGTCGCGCGATTGTTTAAGCATCAGCGCGTGGGAGAGGTTGTTGATGTCTTCTGACGTGCAGGCAAAATGGATAAATTCCAATGCCTTGGCGGTTTCTGGGTTGCTGGATAATTTGTCGCGCATCCAGTATTCGATAGCTTTTACATCGTGATTCGTTGTGCGTTCTATCGTTTTAATTTGTAGCGCGTCCGCCTCTGAAAACTGCGTGGCAAGCTGGTCTAGTTGGGCAATCGTAGGCGCAGAAAAAGGCGGCAATTCCGGAATGCCCGCTTCGGCACTCAATGCTTTTAGCCATTCGATTTCAACCAATAAGCGATAGCGGATTAATCCGTATTCGCTGAAATAGCCGCGCAAAGCTTCAACTTTGCTGCTGTAACGTCCATCAAGAGGAGAGAGGGCGGTGAGAGTAGAGAGTGTCATAGCGATTAACGGGGGAAGGTGAACGGCGGCTATTTTACCTGCGCGACCTTAACGAAGCTACGTAATGATGCCGCCACCCAGACAGACTTCGCCGTCATAAGCAACGACAGATTGACCTGGCGTGACGGCCCATTGCGCGGTATCAAAAGTAAAGTGGGTGCGCGAGCCGACCTGTATGTGACACACCGCATCTTGTTGGCGATAACGTGTTTTTGCAGCGTAGGGGCGAGATAACTCTGGCGTGTCACCGCTAATCCAATGCATCTCCATCGCGTCTAATTGCGTGTTTAGTAATAGTGGGTGGTCATGCCCTTGCACCACAATGAGTTGATTGCGCTCCATGTGCTTACTCGCCACAAACCACGGCTCACTGGAGGTGTCGCGTGCGCCACCGATGCCCAGTCCTTGACGTTGACCCAGCGTGTAAAACGATAGCCCCATGTGTTTGCCCACCACTTTTCCTTCGGGCGTCAACATGTCGCCCGGTTTGGTCGGTAGGTAGCGGTTAAGGAATTCTCGGAAAGGGCGCTCACCGATAAAGCAAATACCCGTGCTGTCTTTTTTTGCGTGATTGGACAGGCCGTGTTCGCGTGCAATGTCACGCACTTGTGATTTAAGAATTTGTCCCAGCGGAAACATCGCCTTGCTTAATTGATGTTGATTGAGCCGATGCAAAAAGTAACTTTGGTCTTTACTCGCGTCTTTTGCTTTAAGTAGCTGAAAGCCATCATCCGATTCGCGCACCTGTGCGTAATGTCCTGTGGCAATGCAATCTGCCCCCAAGCGCATGGCGTGGTCTAAAAATGCTTTAAATTTAATTTCTGCGTTGCACAAAATATCGGGATTGGGTGTGCGTCCTGCCTCGTACTCGCGCAGAAAATAACTAAATACGCGGTCTTTATATTCCTTGGAAAAATTGACCGCCTCAATGGGAATACCAATGGTGTCAGCAACCGACACGGCATCAATCAAATCTTGGCGCGAGGAGCAAAACTCGCTGTTGTCATCGTCTTCCCAGTTCTTCATGAACAGGCCTGTGACTTCATAACCTTGTTGTTTCAGCAGCAAAGCGGTGACTGCAGAGTCCACTCCGCCAGACATGCCAACGACAATATGAGATTTAGAATTTTTTTTCACGTTTCCCCTTTCTCCCACCAGCGGGGGAGAGTTTGTTCGTTACTCATAGTGTGTAATGAGGTCGAGTGGATAGCGTTTGCCAGCGAGGTAATCTTCGATGCAGCGCAAAATGAGCGGGCTGCGGTGACGATCTTGTGTGGCGCGGACTTCATCAAGCGACATCCACACAGCACGCACGATACCTTTGTCTAAAGCACGTTCAGGATGATGCGCTAATACCTTGCCACCAAAGGCGAAGCGCAGGTAAGTGACATCCGCGCTAGCAGAATGCCAGCGATAGACGCCAATCAGGAATTCAGGGGAAAAATCATAAGCCGTTTCTTCAAGCGTTTCGCGCACTGCGCCTGCTGCTAAAGTCTCGTTAGGTTCCCAATGACCGGCAGGCTGATTGAAACGCAATCCTTGCGGGGTGTGTTCTTCTACTAACAAGAACTTGCCGTTTTGTTCAAGGACAGTGGCGACGGTGGCGTGTGGTTTCCAGATCATGCTGTGATTTTAATAGAAATAAAAAAAGGCAGGGTTGCCCCTGCCTTTTTTAGACTACCGCAAAATTAATGAGCTGCGGCTGGAGCGGCTGCAGGAGCAACAGCTTTGTCATCGTGATGTTCTTCGTGACCTTCTTTTTTCTCTTTTTTAGCCTTCTTAGATTTTTTAGCGGCTTTTTCAGCTGCTTTTTTTGCTTTACGGTCAGCCTTGGCTGCATCGTTGTGCTCTTCTTTTGCGTCGTGCTTGTGTTCTTCAGCTTTTGCTGGTGCAGCAACGGCAGCAGGCGCTGCTACAGCGGCAGGAGCAGCAGCATGGTTGTCAGCAACAGCGGAGAAAGAAACAGCAACCAGTGCAGCAGCAATCAATGTGGACAACAGTTTCATGTGTGACTCCAATTTAAGTAGGTTAATAAACGTTGATGACACTACCCGTGTCAGAGCGAGTAACGCGGATAAATTTGCATACGTTGACAAGAGGAGAAAGCGTGAGTCGTTGTTTGGTGCCGGGGGGGGGAATCGAACCCCCACGCCCTTTCAGGCAC
>JAGVFD010000104.1 GCA_020057805.1 Sideroxydans sp.
ACTATCAGTCTCAATCACCACGCGATCCTTCAAGGTGGGGTGTTGGCTGATGAGTGCGGCAAAACCCTCACTGATTTTTTTGCCATGCGCCGTGCGCAACAGAAGACCCAATGAAAATTACCATTCACATCAAAACCCAAACGCTTGAGCTAATAGGTGCGGGTGGCAACCTCATGCGCCGCTATCAGGTTTCTACTGGCGCTAAAGGCGTAGGAGAAGAGAATGGCAGTTTCTGCACGCCGCGTGGTCGGCATGTCATCCGCGCCAAGATTGGCGCAGGTCAGCTCGCCAATACAGTGTTTGTTAAGCGCAGACCCACGGGTGAAATCTATACGCCAGAATTGGGCGCGCAGCACCCGGGCCGTGATTGGATATTGACGCGCATTTTATGGCTGTCTGGCTGTGAAAGCGGATTCAATCGTTCAGGTAGTTGCGACACCATGCGCCGCTATGTGTACATTCATGGCACGCCTGATAGCACCCCATTAGGCATCCCCGGCTCGCGTGGTTGTGTGCGTATGCGCAATGCCGACTTGATCGCCCTGTTTGATTTAGTGGTGACTGGAACAGAAGTTCAAATTGTTGCGTAAGGAGTGAAGTAATGAGTAATCCTTTTACAGTGAGCTTGGTGAGTTGGCACGATGGTGAACCCTTGTTGCGTGCGGTGCGTGATGCGGTTTTTATACGGGAACAGGGCGTACCCGAGGAGATGGAATGGGACGAGTTTGATGCCACGTGCCGTCATGCTTTAGTGTTGAGTTTGAATGGTGATGCGATTGGCTGCGGACGTATTTTTAGCAACGGTCACATTGGCCGCATCGCCGTGATGAAGCCGTGGCGCGAGCAGCGCGTAGGCACGGCCATCGTCGAGGCGCTGCTAGATGAAGCACGTAGTCGAGATTATCAGCAGGTAGATGTCGACGCGCAGACCCACGCTGTGGTTTTTTACGAAGGCTTTGGTTTTTATAAGCAGGGCGAAGAATTTATGGATGCGGGACTGCCACATATCAAGATGAAATTGAAACTCACGCCGCGTTGAAGAACGGTTGAGCTAGTTGTTTAAAAGTGGCTCTATAAATTCGTCATACCGGCGAAAGCCGGTATCCAGCCAATAAAAAAGCCAGTGCAACGCACTGACAAGAAGCTCTCTTAATAAACTCACTGGATTCCGGCTTTCGCCGGAATGACGCAATTTTAGATTTGCAGAGAGACCATTCGGTGATTTACGGCAAGGCGTAAGGCAGCGCAACGAATTGCAACGCCGCCCCACCTAAGGCGCCTAGGTGCACGCTGGCTTCATCATGGCTGGCGAGTTGCACGACCACCAGCGCATCCATGCCGCCATCCGCTGCGGCTTGCGCATCGACCACCGTGCCGCATGATTGCTCTTCTGATACCGAGCTATACAGTGCATCGCCTGCTTTTACTGCCACTTCTGCGTTGATATGCGCGAGGAACATACGGCGCTTGGCTTTGCCGAGGTAGTGCATACGCGCTACCACTTCTTGTCCGGGATAGCAGCCTTTTTTGAAATTGATCCCGTTGATAACTTCAAAATTAAGCATCTGCGGCACAAATGCTTCCAGCGTCGCAGCTTGTACAAAAGGCACGCCAGCACGGATGTCTAGCCAATTCCAGCGGGGAGAGCCAACTGCGTGTAAAGCCGCAAGTTGTTGCCACAACTCAACGGCCCGTTGCACGGAGGTGGTGATTTGAAAACGATTCGCTTCGCGACACAGGATGCTATCTTCACCGTGCCGCCCGACCTCCATCGCTTGTTGCGGCAGGGTAGGGTAGAGCGCCTTGAGGGCGGCAACAGCCTCTACTCCTGCAATACCCATGCAAACTGCCTCCGCACTTACATCAACAATTTTTACTTTGCTACGCAGCACATACATGGAAAGTTTTTTGCGAATGGGCTCGCATAGGCTGTGATGCAGTTGCAGCACATAGTCGTTGCCATCACGCCATATCAGCATGCTCGCTAACATGCGCCCCTTGGCGTTGTTTAAGCTGGAGAGCTGCGCGTGGGTAGCGGTGACTTCGCGAATGTCGTTACTCAATAAGTTTTGCAGAAACGACTGCGCATCCTCACCACTTACTTTGAGTAAGCCGAACTGCGAGAGGTCGCAGCGTATCGAGCCATCGCGTGTCGCCATGCGTTCCGCAGACGCATCGCCGAAATGTTGAATGACGCCCTCTTGCACGTGCGCGCCTTGGACGGAGAGAAAGTTTTGCCAGTCTTGATTCATGGTGGTATCCGTTTTTGGGTGTGCCGCAATCTTACCTTGCGCAGGCTCATTCAGCTAAACTCTCGCACCATGAAAGCCCTGTTACTTGCCTTGTCTTTGCTGCTGCTCTCCGCCTGTGATGGTGTGTTGTGGAACGCCCCCTATCCCGCTGATGATGCAGGCAAGTCCATCCTCTACACCGCGTTCACCGAGCGCCCCAAACACCTCGATCCTGCACAGGCCTATAGCGAAAATGAATTTGAATTCCTCGCCAACATTTACGCGCCTCCATTGCAATATCACTATCTAAAACGCCCTTATGAATTGATTCCGCTTGCTGCGAGTGAGATGCCGAGCGTACGTTATTTGGATGCAGATAAACGCCCCTTGCCGGACAGCGCAGCGTCACCGCGCATCGCTTACAGCGTGTATGAAATTCACATCAAGCCAGCAATGCATTTTCAACCGCACCCCGCTTTTGTAGCAGACAACATGCGGCTCGCTGCCGATGATTTGACTGGCATTCATACTTTGAGCGACTTCAAACAAACGGGCACGCGTATCGTTACCGCAGCCGATTATGTGCATCAAATTAAGCGCCTTGTTCATCCTCAATTACACACCCCCATCGCGGGCGTGATGGGTGAATACATCGTGGGATTGAAAGACTATGCGGCCACGTTGCAAGCCGCCAGCACGGCTCAAGCAGAGGGCTTTCTCGACATTGAAAAATATCCCTTGAGTGGAGTGGAAGTAGTGAACGAGTCGACTTACCGCATCACCATTCACGGCAAATATCCGCAATTCGCTTACTGGTTAGCGATGCCGTTTTTCTCGCCCATGCCGCAAGAAGTCGAGCGCTTTTATGCACAGCAAGGAATGAAAGAACGCAACCTCACCTTGGATTGGTGGCCAGTGGGAAGTGGGCCTTATTACCTGTCAGAAAACGATCCGAATCGGCGCATGGTGATGAGTAAAAATCCTTATTACGATAGCGAGACCTATCCCGCTGAAGGTGAAGCAGGTGACGCAGCAGCGGGCCTGCTCGCCGATGCTGGCAAGTCTTTACCGCTCATTGATCAAGTGGTGTTCACACTCGAAAAAGAAACCATCCCCTATTGGAATAAATTTTTGCAAGGCTATTACGATGCCTCAGGCATCAGCTCGGATAGCTTTGATCAAGCCGTGCAAATGAGTGTGGGTGGAGAGGCTGCGGTGAGCGACGAAATGCAAGCGCAGGGCATCACCCTCTCTACTTCAGTTGCCACATCCACCATGTACACCGGATTTAATTGGATTGACCCAGTGGTGGGCGGTAACGCTAAACGCGCCACCAAGCTGCGCCGTGCCATTGCCATTGCCGTG
>JAGVFD010000074.1 GCA_020057805.1 Sideroxydans sp.
GAACTCAACACCAGCGCCAAGATGCTCTCCATCGTACCGTTGATGAATGGTGGCGGCATGTTCGAGACCGGTGCCGGCGGCTCCGCCCCCAAGCACGTGCAACAGTTCGTACAAGAAAATTACCTGCGTTGGGATTCGTTAGGCGAGTTCTTGGCCTTGGGTGTATCACTCGAACACCTTGCGCAAAAATTCAACAACGCGAAAGCACAAGTGCTGGCCGATACCTTGGATCAAGCGAATGCAAAAATCTTGGAGAACAACCGCTCCCCTGCGCGCAAGGTCGGTGAGTTGGATAACCGAGGCAGCCACTTCTATCTCGCCCTGTACTGGGCACAAGCGCTGGCAGCACAAAGCAAAGATAAAGAGATACAAGCCCGCTTCACCTCATTGGCCAAAGCCTTGACCGACAACGAAGCGAAAATCAATGCGGAGTTAATCGCCGCACAAGGCAAGCCCGTGGAAATGGGCGGTTACTACCATCCCGATTTCAACAAAACATCGAATGCCATGCGCCCCAGCAAGACATTCAATGACGCGTTGAAAGCGATCTAAATCAAGCTACACAAAACAAAAAGCCCGCCACTTTCGTGGCGGGCTTTTTGTTGACTAACGCAAGAACCGATTAAGGCGCTTGGATGTTAGCTGCTTGCTTGCCTTTAGGACCTTGAACGATGTCAAAAGTCACTTTTTGGCCTTCTTTGAGAGACTTGAAGCCGCTCATTGTGATTGCTGAGAAATGCGCAAACAGATCTTCGCTGCCATCATCTGGAGTGATGAAACCGAAACCTTTTGCATCGTTGAACCATTTAACTGTACCGTTTGCCATGCTATTACTTCCTTACAAAATTACGGGTGGGCACCCGCTAAATTGTTTGAAACCCAAGACCGCACATGGCAAAACCAGTACTGCATCTACTATGATTCAAACACCCGGACGCTTTTTAACCTACCCCAAGTCACAACGTCAAGGATTTATTTCATTTATTTTCAAGATAGGCTTGAAAAGCCCCCTTTAATCATCAAATATACAGGCACGAATGTGTCCAGAATGAGAGCCATGGCAACCCAACAAGCAAACGTCGCTGTGCTAGAGCGCAGCAAGGTGAAGCCGCCTAAACAGTACAAAGTCATCCTGCTGAATGACGATTACACCACCATGGAATTTGTCGTAGAAGTGCTACAAGTATATTTTTCCAAATCGACTGAACAGGCCATGCAGATAATGCTCAAAGTTCATAATGAGGGGGCGGCGGTCTGCGGTTTATACTCCAAGGACATCGCGGAAACGAAAGTGAACCAAGTCATCGCATATGCAACGCAACATGGGCATCCTTTGAAATGCCACATGGAGGAAAATTAAATGATTGCACAAGAACTAGAAGTCAGTTTGCACCTTGCCTTTGTTGAGGCACGCCATAAGCGTCACGAGTTCATCACTGTGGAGCATTTGTTGATGGCAATGCTCGACAACCCGTCTGCCTCTCATGTGCTACGCGCTTGCGGAGCGGACATTGAAGAGTTACGCGCCGTATTAGCGCAACACATTGAAACACACACTCCCGTCGTTCCTGGGGCAGGTGAAGTGGATACCCAGCCAACCGTAGGGTTTCAGCGTGTTATTCAGCGCGCCATTTTGCACGTGCAATCCACTAATAAAAAAGAGGTGACAGGTGCCAATATCCTCGTCGCACTCTTCGGCGAAAAAGAATCACACGCCGTGTATTTTCTCAACCAACGCGCCATCACCCGTCTCGATGTGGTGAACTATATTTCGCACGGCATCAACAAAACTGCGGATGCTCAAGCTGCCACGCATAAGCCTGCTGGTGAAGTGGAAAATGAACAGGAATCCGCCAAGGAAAGTGCGCTATCCAATTACACGCTTGACCTTAACGCTCATGCACTGGCTGGCAAAATTGACCCGTTGATTGGTCGCGAGTTAGAACTGGAGCGCGTCATTCAAACTTTGTGCCGCCGTCGTAAAAACAATCCGCTACTCGTTGGTGAAGCGGGCGTAGGTAAAACGGCGATTGCCGAAGGACTGGCACTTCGCATCACGCAAGGTGCGGTACCCGATATTTTGAAAAATGCGCAGGTTCACTCGCTAGACATGGGCTCTTTATTGGCGGGCACAAAATATCGCGGCGATTTTGAGCAACGTCTTAAGGCCGTTTTGAAAGAGCTGAAAGACGCGCCAAATGCGGTGCTTTTTATCGACGAAATTCATACCCTAATTGGCGCAGGTGCGGCCTCTGGCGGCACGATGGACGCTTCTAACTTGCTCAAACCTGCCTTGTCGAGTGGCGCGCTGAAGTGCATCGGTGCGACCACCTATCAGGAATATCGCGGCATTTTTGAAAAGGATTCAGCGCTGTCGCGTCGCTTCCAAAAAGTAGACGTGCCTGAACCTTCTGTGGAGCAAACCATTGAAATTTTGAAGGGGTTGAAATCGCGCTTTGAAGAACATCACAACATCAAATACAGCGCCGCCGCTTTGAGTAGCGCCGCTGAACTGTCTGCGCGCTTCATCAACGACCGCCACCTGCCCGATAAAGCAATCGACGTTTTAGACGAAGCGGGGGCAGCGCAACGTATCTTGCCAAAATCCAAGCAGAAAAAAACAGTGGGCAAGCAC
>JAGVFD010000233.1 GCA_020057805.1 Sideroxydans sp.
CGCTATTGATGCTTACGATGCGACTCTCATGGCCTATTGGCAACAAATGGGGCGTGGCGACGGGCAGGCTTGGTCGAGCAATCTCGCACCGTTGAAAAGTGTGTACTACCCGCAAGTGAAACCTGTGGCGGCGATGCAGGGCTTACTGAATGACAAGTAACAATTTGTAAGAATGGGGCTTGAATACGTCGAAATAGCAAGTTCGGTTAAAATTCCCACCCGTTTTAAGTCAATCTTTTAGCGCCCCTGACCCGATGAACACTCCTGAACAAAACGCCGTCCTCGCGCTACAACTTAAACACCTGTTTGAGTCAAGCAAAACGACGGTCACCATTAGCGCAATTCTTTCAGTGATTGTGGCCATCGTGCAAAACTCGGGGACACATCCAGGGCTGGTATGGTTATGGGCGGCAGGCATCCTGCTGATTTCAATCACGCGCCTATCGTTCATTACGCAGTACCAAAAAAATCCCACGCAAGATGAACCGGTGAACCGTAAGCGATTATTCATATTTCGCCTGCTCGTACTGGGCGCGGGGATGTTATGGGGGTCGACAGGCGTGTGGTTGTATGTCGCGCAAGAACCGCAACAATTACTCTTTTTAATTTTTGTTTTGGCCGGATTAAGTTCCGGCGCCATTCTGGGCAATGCGGCAGACCGTGTCAGCGGCTATCTTTTCTCACTCGCGGCCCTACTCCCCCTCATTGCTTCACTGCTGCTAGATGGCTCACCTGTAGCCATTTCAATGGGCGTTTCAGCGATATTGTATTTGGGCTTTGTTTTATTTTCTGTGCGCCTGCTCAACCGCACCATCACCAACAACATCCGCTTATCGCTTGACTCTGAACGCCATGCCAGTGAAATCAATCAGCGGGAAGCACGCTATCGTATGTTGGTGGATACCAGCAGTGAATGCATTGTGGTGGCACAAGGGCAGCACATTCAATTTTGCAATGCGCAAACCGCCAAAGTGTCTGGCTTTAGTGAAGCCGAACTGTTAGCGCGTCCATTTATTGATTTTATTCATGCAGATGACCGCACAACGATGTTGGCAAACTATCACCACCGCTTAAATAACGAAAACATTCCTCCCTATCAGGTACGCCTACTAACAAAAAGTGAAGGCGCTAAATGGGTTAGCGTGAGTGGCGCAACAATTATGTGGAACGATGCGCCCGCTAGCCTTAATTTTTTATCCGACATTAACGCCATCAAACTCTCTGAAGAAGCCTTGCAAGCCAGTAACGAGCGCTTTGGCGCTGTGCTAAAAGCCATGCCCGACTTATTGTTCGAACTGGACATCAACGGCCGCTATCTGAATCAATGGGGGACGCGCGATGACTTGCTCGCCGCCACCCGCTCCAAACTGATTGGCTGCACCTTACAAGAAGTGATGCCCGCTGAAGCCGCCGCAGAAGGGTTACTTGCCATTCAAGAGGCCAACCAAGCAGGGCATTCTTTCGGGCATCAAATCACTTTGCCCCTGCCACATGGCAAACACTGCTTTGAATTATCCGTCGCCAAACAGCCGGCAACAGCCCACCATGAAGCCAGCTTCATCGTGTTGTCGCACGACATTACTCCGCGCAAAAAAGTGGATGCGCAACTGCAACAGCAACTGCGCTTTGCACACGGGCTAAATCAAATTGCCAAAGCGGTGAGCGACCATGACGACACCCAACAAATTTTGGAACAAGTAGCACACACCGTCGGCGAAGTGTTGAATGCCGATCGCGCCCTCATCTACAACATAGACTTTGACGCGCATCAAGCCGTGGGGCTGTGCGAATGGTTAAACCCACAGCATCCTGATACCGCTCCCACTAAAGCCACTTACCCGCTAGACATTTTTATTGGGGCTGCCAGCGAAGCACGACGCACCCACACTTGGCTAGACAGTCACTATGACGACATCAATCCTCACCTTGTGGCAGATGGTTCGGGGGCAATTTTGCATCAGCACATGAACATCCAATATGTGTTCTGGTATCCCTTTGCATTCCGCACTAACAGCTACTACACCCTCGCACTCAATCATCTGTATTCGAACGAAAAGTACTCGCAAAAAATCATCGAATTTTTAGATTCTGTCAGTCAACTGGTGTCCGTGGCACTTGAAAAAATTCGCTTACTGGAAGAGCACAAACGGCTATCCAATTTTGACGCATTGACACACCTCCCTAATCGCCGCATGGTGACCGCGCGCTTGCAACAGACATTGGCTGCTAGCGCCCGCACTCACAAGTTAGGCGCACTCCTGTTCATTGACTTGGATCATTTCAAAACCATCAACGACACCTTAGGCCATGCCATTGGCGATTTGTTGCTACAACAGGTGGCAGCGCGCCTCTCCGGCTGTGTGCGCGAAGAAGATACCGTGGCACGATTGGGTGGCGATGAGTTCGTGGTGTTGCTAGAAGGCTTAAGTGAAAATTCAATCGACGCTGCCACGCAAACGGAAGCTGTGGGTAGATAAATTCTTGTGGCGTTAAGCGAGCCCTACCAACTTGATGCACATGAGTATCGCAACACATTGAGTATCGGTGCCACCTTATTTGGCGGCCAAGCAGAAACCCTAGATACGCTGTTCAAACAAGCGGACATCGCGATGTACCACGTGAAAAATGCGGGGCGCAATGACTTCCACTTCTTTGACCCCAAAATGCAGCACAAAATTGAAGCCAAGAACGTACTGGAAAAAGAACTACGCATTGCTTTGCAACAAAATCAGTTTCAAATGCATTACCAAATTCAAGTGAACGCACAATTACAAGCGCTAGGCGTTGAAGCATTGATTCGCTGGATTCATCCGCAACGCGGCCTAGTGGCACCGAATGACTTTATTACACTGGCTGAAGAAACGGGCTTGATTGAGCCCATCGGCTTGTGGGTGCTAGACACCGCTTGCGCCCAACTGCATGCGTGGCAACAAGATGTGCGCACTCGTCAGTGGGTAATGGCCGTGAACGTCTGCGCCAAACAATTTAAGCATCCCGATTTTGTCGCACAAGTACGTGATGTTTTGCAGCGTCATCAAATTAGCGCAGGCCATCTCAAGTTGGAACTAACCGAAAGTTTGCTGTTTGAAAACGTGGATGCCACCATTCTTACGATGAATCAACTGAAAAAAATGGGCGTGCGTTTTTCGCTAGACGACTTCGGCACAGGCTACTCTTCACTGCAATACTTAAAGCGTCTCCCGCTTGACCAACTCAAGATTGATCAATCTTTTGTGCGCGACCTGGAGGGAATGGTGAGCGATAAAACCATCGTGCATACCATCATCGCCATGGCAAAAAGTTTGCAGCTCGACGTCATTGCAGAAGGCGTAGAAACACCCGAACAAAAACAAATTCTGCTCGAAAAAGGCTGTGTTAATTTCCAAGGATTTTTATTTGGCCGCCCCATGCCTATTGCCCAACTTGAGCAGGAATGGCTGACGAATTGAAGAACACCAACTGCCTCTGTATCTCCACCCAATCTGGGCGTGCTGCTGGCACCACTTGCAAACAGCGTTGTTGTAAGGCTTGCAGCGCAGCTAGTGCATCTTGCTGCGCATGACTTGCATCACAGCGTTGCACTAACTCCTCCAGCAAACAGCCAAACGCGCGTACTTCAATCGCTTGCAAGGCAAGTGCCGTGGCAGTCTCATTGGGCGGCAAAAATGAAGCGGCGCCAAAATCACCCAGCAGGCATTCGCCCTGCGTGTTCCACAAAATGTTGTGCGCATACAAGTCGCCATGCATCACCCCGCGAGAGTGCAAGTGTTGCGCCGCAGCTGCAATGCCCTGCGCGATGCATAGCGCCACAGTCCAACTAAAACGCGTATTGGGGGCATACACATCGCGTGTACAGGACTGCAAGCTGGGCGGATGAGCGAGCGTTATAAATTCGGGGGCGATGAGCGACATCACCAAGCCCAATTCGCCCTTGGGGTGTGCGTTAATTTTTCCATGCAGCGGAATTAAATGAGGATGCTCACCGGCGGCAATGCACGCGGCTTTTTCGCTGCGCGGCAAGCCATCACTGGTGAGTGCGCCTTTGAATAATTTCACCGCAACAGCATGACTGCCCTGCGCAGACTGACGCTGCGCGCGGTAGATGATGCCCGATGCGCCCTGCCCCAACACCTGTTGAAGTTCAAGCGAGTGCCAATCAATATGCGGAATAGCCTGCCCCTGCATGGCGACTTGCTCCCACGCATCGCTAAACGGATTGCCGGCATACGCCAGCCACGATAGTCGCGGTAAGTGCAACAGCCACGCAGGCAATTGCGTCAATTCATTGGCGGCAATGCGTAACAATTCCAATTGAGTGCAAGCGGCCAATTCATCAGGTAATGCCTGCAAGCGATTGCCTGACAACATGAGTTTTTGCAACTGCGTGCATGCCCCCAACTCGGCGGGAATCGAGCGCAAGCGGTTGTCAGTCAAGATGAGCCAGCGTAATTTCGGCGGTAAGGCGGTAGCCGGTAGATGCTCTATTTGATTGGCTTTGAAGCCGATCATTTCTAACTGGGCGCACTGCCCCAACACCTCGGGCAGCTTGGTGAAACAATTATCCGAACAAAAAATAACACGTAGTTTGTGCAGTCGCGGCAAATCGGGCGGCAAGCTAGACAGCTGATTACCCGATAAATTGAGAATTTCTAATGAATCAGCAAGCGTGAAAATCTCTGGCGGAAATTGCGCGAGGCCCTCTGCTAAATCGAGCCGCGTGATGCCCGCTAATTGACCGGTTTGCAGTGCATAGAGCGTGTGCATGACTTACCTTTTAGAAAAGCATTTCTCCACGACAGTCACGAAAAGACGCATCACGCTTGGAGAGTTTATTATTTCGTGCTTTTCGTGGAAAAAGATTTTTAGATGCTTAATTTAGGCGGCCTCTAATGATTCAAATTTCGTCATACCGGCGGAGGCCGAGTATCCAGTTCAAAAAAATAATTCCTTGCGCAGAAAGGGCAAAGCCCTATTTAATAAAACCGCTGGATACCGGCCTGCGCCGGTATGACGAATTATTAGAGGTGCCCTTTAGTTAGTCCCGCGTTTAGAAAAATCTCGGGGGCGAAAACCCAGCGCGAACAGCACTGCAAAATACACAGCGATGCCCATGCACACCAACCCAGATAAATTCAACACGCGCGCCCAGCCTGTTGAGTCCAACCAGTGTTGCTGACTGCCCATGCCGAACCACAAAGCGACGCCCATTACGCTGACTGCCAACATGATTTTGAAGAAAAATTTCAACCAACCAGGTTCAGCGTGATAAACGCCTTTTTTTCGTAGCAGGTAAAACAAAATGGCGGAATTGAAACAGGCGCCCAAGCCAATCGACAAGGCCAACCCAGCGTGATCCCAGTCCAGCCCTTTCACAAAAATTAGGTTCATCAGCTGCGTGAGGATGAGCGTAAGAATGCCAATTTTTACAGGAGTCTTAATATCTTGTTTTGCGTAAAAAGCGGGGGCGAGGATTTTAACCAAGAGGATACCGACCAAGCCCACGCTGTAGCCGATTAAGGCATAGCTGGTCATCACCACATCATGCGCTGTGAATGCGCCGCGCTGAAAAAAGGTGGACAGCAACGGCACAGACAACAAGCCCAATGCCAAGGCAGCAGGCAAGGCGAGCATCACGGTGAGGCGCAAGCCCCAATCCAGCAGCTTGGAATACTCCTCGTGATTGCCACTGGCGAAACATTTGGAGAGTGAGGGCAACAATATCGTCGCCAGCGCCGCGCCCAGCAAGCCAGAAGGAAATTCCATTAAACGGTCGGCGTAATACAGCCACGACACGCTGCCCACCACAAAAAATGAGGCAATGATGGTGTTGAGGATGAGGCTGATTTGGCTAATGGAAACACCGAATAGCGCAGGCCCCATTTGCTTGATGACGCGCCACATACCGGCATCTTTGAAGTTCAAGCGGAA
>JAGVFD010000207.1 GCA_020057805.1 Sideroxydans sp.
CATCAATCCTCTCATCTTGGATGAAAACGGTGCACTGGCTGCCGACGCGCGCGTGGTGGTGGAATATCGCCAACCCAGTGCAGATCGCTATGCGCACATGGCGATTTATCCCTACCCAACCTATTTGGTCAGCGAGTGGCAATTGGCGGATGGCACGGACATCACCATCCGCCCTATTCGCCCTGAAGATGCACAACTGGTCAAACAATTCGTACACAATTTATCGGATGAAACAAAATACTTCCGCTTCATGAACAGCGTGCAAGAATTAACCGAGGAGATGCTGTCACGTTTGACGCAAATTGATTACAGCCGCGAATTGGCATTGGTCGCCGTAACCGAACTACACGCACAGGAGGTGCAACTAGGTGTGGTGCGTTACGCCATCAACCCTGATGGCAAGACCTGTGAATTTGCTTTGGTCGTTGCAGACAACATCACGGGCAAAGGATTGGGGCAAAAACTGATGCTGTCCTTGATGGAGGCAGCGCGCTCCAAGGGATTAGAAATCATCGAGGGCGAGGTGTTAAGCCACAACCACAACATGCTGAAGTTAATGACGCGACTTGGATTCTCCATCAGGAACAGCACAGAAGACGCGGGAATCATGAAGGTCAGCAAAGCGCTGTAGTCACGTTCTTGTCAAAAAAACGGTAGCGGCAGCCGCCTCTACCGTTTTTTGCATCTTTGTTACCCCTAAACAATAAGCGCAAACCTAGGCACTGTTTTCCCGTCCACTTCTACACGCTCGAAGAACACGTCTTTCGGCCTCGCCCAAATCGAGCCGTTGTGTGAGCGGTAGATCATCATGGTGACGGTGGGGTCGGATTCCAATATCGCTTCGCATACGATTTCGTAGATGCCGCCTTTGTAGTGTCTGTATTTCATGGTTATTTCCTTTTAATTAGGGCGCTATCTGTTTGAATGGGCTGCGTTCGTTCAATTCATCTACGTATTCAGAGATCGCGGAGGCTTCTTGCTGAAGATAGTTTTCCACGGCTTTTGAGAATTGCGGATGTGCCAGCCAATGGGCAGAGCGTGTGGTGACGGGTAAAAAGCCGCGCGACAATTTGTGTTCGCCGCCCGCCCCGCCCTCGAATGTGTTGATGCCGTGGGTGATGCAGTATTCGATGGCTTGGTAATAGCAGACTTCGAAATGCAACCCCGAGTGAAATTCAAATGTGCCCCATGAGCGTCCATACAGAGCTTGATCAGTTTTGTAGTTAAGTGCGCTGGCGATGGGGCGGCCTTCGTGTGAGGCGATGACCAGCAAGGTGTGTTTGGGTAATGCTTTACCAAGGCGCTGAAAGAAATCAGCGTTGAGTTGATGGGGCGAGTTGTACAGTTGTGCGGTGTGCAGATAACAAGAGGCAAAGAACGCCCAATGTTCAGGCGTTGCTTCTTCTCCGCTAAGGCATTGCAGTTCAATGCCTGCTTCTTGTACTTTGCGACGTTCTTGTTGAATTCGTTTGCGTTTATCGCGGCTTAGCGTGGCGAGGTATGCGTCAAAGTCGCGATAGCCGGGGTTCTGCCAATGGAACTGTACGTCTTGGCGCAACATCATGCCTTGCGACTGGGCTTCGGCCACATCGTTTTCATTCAAGAATAGGCAATGCAGGGAAGACACGCCGATGTCTTTTGCGTATTGCAAGGCGTGTGACAGCAACAAAGCGCGCATCTCGCTTGATGCCGCCAAAAGTCTTGCCCCCGTTACAGGGGTAAAAGGGACGGCGCACAACAACTTGGGGTAATAACGTAAGCCGTGTTGTTGATAGGCGTTCGCCCAAGCGAAGTCGAACACGTGTTCGCCAAAGGAATTCATCTTGAGGTAAAGCGGCATGGCGCCGACCAACTTCGCGTCTTCCCACAAGGTGAGGAACTGCGATTTCCAACCATACAGCGGCATGGCGCAACCGCTTTCTTGCAGTGCAAGGAAGAACGCGTGCGACAGCATGGGGTCACCACCGGTCAGCTCATCCCATTCGGCTCCAGGGATGTGCGCGATGTCGTCGATGATTTTTAGGTTGGGGGAATGCATGCGAATCAAGTCGAGGGGAGCGAATGTCCCCTCGTGATAGATCTTACTTCTGAGTCTTTACGATGCTCATCGCCGCCGCCACCATGCTCCCCATGTCCGCCATGTTGCCCGGCAGGATGAGAGTGTTGCCCTCTTTGGCGACATTGCCAAAGGCTTCGACATACTTCTCGGCCACCTTCAGATTGACAGCGTCCATGCCGCCGGGCGACTGGATGGCTTGAGCCACTTGTTGAATCGCCTGTGCAGTTGCGGATGCCACTGCTTTGATGGCTTCAGCTTGGCCTTGTGCGGTGTTGATGGCGGCTTGTTTCTCGCCTTCGGAGCGTTGGATGAAAGCTTCGCGCTCACCGGTAGCGATGTTGATTTGCTCTTGTTTGCGGCCTTCAGATGCGGCAATCAAGGCGCGCTTTTCACGCTCGGCCGTGATCTGCGCTTGCATGGCATGCAAAATTTCTTTCGGCGGCGTCAGATCTTTGATCTCGTAACGCAACACCTTCACACCCCAGCTGGTTGCGGCTTCATCCAATGCTGCCACCACAGCGCGGTTGATGTCGTCGCGCTCTTCAAAGGTTTTGTCCAACTCCATCTTGCCGATGACAGAACGCAAGGTGGTTTGCGCCAATTGGGTGATAGCCATGATGTAGTTGCTAGTGCCGTAAGAGGCCAACTTGGGATCGGTCACTTGGAAATACAGAATGCCGTCCACTTGCAACTGAGTGTTGTCCTTGGTAATACACACTTGGCTGGGCACATCGAGCGGCACTTCTTTAAGCATGTGTTTGTAGGCGACGTTGTCGATGAAAGGAATGACGATGTTCAAACCCGGCAACAACGCAGAGTGAAATTTTCCTAGGCGTTCAACCACCCAAGAGTTTTGTTGAGGTACAACTTTGAGCGCTTTGATAATAAACACGACTACTGCAATGACGATAAACAAGGCGATTTCCATGATGACTCCTTAAAATTAAACAGGTTTGTGATGCGTCAATACAAGGCTAGAACCCTGCATCGAAGCGATATAAAGTGGGGTGTCGCGCGGGGTGTCGCTGGTAGCTAATTGTGCATTCCACTCTGCACCGCGATAGGTAACTCGCGCCGAGCCATCGTCGTTCCATTTGAGAACATGCACGGGCTGACCAATGTCGAAACTGGCGTTAGCAGCATCGGCTATTTGCGTGCCTTTGCTGCGCCGCAAAATGAAGATGCCCGCAACGCCCGTGAGTGCGCTCAATATCAATTGCATCACGATACCCATCCCCAGCCAAGCAACTGCCCCGCCTACCGCTGCTGCAATCGCCATCACCAACAAATAGAATGTGCCGCTAACCATCTCTAGCCCCAACAATAGCAGCCCTAGCAAAAACCAAAATACATAAGCGTCCATCTTTCCCCCTCCTTAATTTAGCCATGCGATTTATCCCTCATGGGCGTGCTAAACATCCGCAATGTCGACGCGCAATCTACCAGCAAAGCAACAGGTAAGCCATGCGCTCCGAGAGTGAATCGCACCAAGAACACTTTACAAAGACGCCCTCAACACCGTAAATTTCGCCCATGAAAAAATTACTGTCCTTGCTTTTGCTATCTTTGCTGGTCGCTTGTGCGGCGCCACAGGCACGCTTTGATGCGGAGAATGATGCCGAGACCAGTGAGGAACGCGGTGATTTAGTCATTTACGCGATGAGTTTGATTGATACGCCGTATCGTTTTGGCGGCCAGGGTGAGCAAGTTGGGTTTGACTGTAGCGGCTATGTGGGGCATGTGTTTCGCCATGAGCTGAACATTGACCTACCGCGCACTAGCCGTGAAATTAGCCAAGTAGGCACGCCACTTCATCGCGGCGAG
>JAGVFD010000011.1 GCA_020057805.1 Sideroxydans sp.
CAGCACATCGGAAGCTTCTGTAAAAGTATCGCGCACTGCTGAGAAATCGGCGTAGCCGTTCATCATGCCGCGTGATTGAGAACCTTGACCGGGAAATACAAAAGCGAATTTAGTCATATCGAACCTACCACTTGATTAAAGATGCGCCCCAGGTGAACCCGCCACCGATAGCTTCCATGATTACGGTTTGTCCTGGCTTGATGCGTCCATCTCGAACGGCTGTGTCTAGCGCTAACGGTATCGAAGCTGCTGAGGTGTTGCCGTGATTAGCTACCGTGACCACAACATTGTCCAAGGTCATCCCCAATTTTTTGGCGGTAGCTTCGATGATTCGTATGTTAGCTTGGTGCGGGACCATCCAGTCAATGTCTGAGCCACTCATGTTTTCTTGCTCAAGCAATTCTTCAACAACACCGCTTAACGAATTGACTGCAAACTTAAAAACAGCCTGCCCTTCCATTGATATCTTAGGATCTGCCTTGAGCAATTGATGGTAACTTCCATCCGAATGCAACTTGGATGCAATGATGCCGGGTTCATTAGAAGCCTTCAAAACGACCGCCCCCGCACCATCACCAAACAGGACGCAAGTCGTTCTGTCGTTCCAATCCAGCATACGCGAGATGACTTCAGCACCCACAACGAGCGCTGTCTTGGCTTGTCCACCACGGATGTACATGTCAGCCGTGTTGAGTGCGTAGATGAAACCACCACAAACGGCCTGCATGTCGAACGCTGGGCTACCGTTGGTAATCCCTAGCTTGTGTTGCAGTATGCAGGCGGTACTTGGGAAAGGCATATCTGGCGAAGTAGTCGCCACAACGATCAAGTCGATATCGGATGCCTTAATGCCAGCCGCTTCGATTGCCTTAATACTTGCTTCATAAGCCAGATCACTGGACTTTTGATCATCTGCCGCGAAATGGCGTTCTTGGATACCACTACGAGAAACGATCCAATCGTGTGAAGTATCGACGATCTTCTCTAGGTCGTAATTAGTTACTGTGTTGACTGGCAGATAGCTGCCAGTACCGATGATCTTGGAATAGGTCAAATCGCCTCTCCTGTAGTGGTTTGGCGTGCATGATGCCACTTTTCAACATGCTCGCTGATATGTTGTAGCATCCCTCCGCGCGCCTCTTCCGCTGCGCGCTCGATAGCGCACTGGAAGGCAAAAGCGTCCGCAGAGCCATGACTCTTCACAACGATGCCCTTCAATCCCAAGAAGCTTGCGCCGTTATAACGACGATGATCTAGGCGATGTTTGAAAGCTTTCAGGACTGGCAGGGATACCAAGGCGGCCAATTTAGTCAGCAGATTACGGCTGAAACCTTCCTTCAGGAAGCCCCCCATCATCTTGGCGACGCCTTCGGCAGTCTTGAGCGCGACGTTTCCGACGAAACCGTCGCACACTACGACATCAGTCACACCCTTGAAGATATCGTCGCCTTCGACGTTGCCGTAGAAGTTAAGGTCACTTTCGCGCAACAATTGAGCTGCTTGTTTGACGACTTCGTTGCCTTTGATGTCTTCACTGCCGATGTTCAACAACCCAACGGTCGGGCTAGGTTTGTGCTCCAAGGCGGTGACCAAGGTGGAACCCATGAGTGCGAATTGCAACAGGTGCTCTGCCGTACAGTCGGTATTCGCACCAAGGTCCAACATACAAACCTGCCCAGTATTCGTAGGCAGGAAAGAGGCAATCGCAGGGCGATCAATACCAGGAAGAGTCTTTAGGACGTAACGAGCAGTCGCCATCAAAGCGCCGGTATTCCCTGCGCTGACGCAAGCGGATGCTTCCTCCGACTTGACGAGGTTAATCGAGACTCGCATGGAGGAGTCTTTTTTGCCGCGCAAAGCAGATTGAGGTTGCTCGTCCATCTCCACGACTTCAGTAGCTGCATGAAGTCGAATGCGTGGATATTTTTCAACTCCACCTAATTTCCGCAATTCGGATTCGATGGCTTCAGACTGCCCCACCAACACAATTGTATCTCCCGCATGCTCGCGAAGATAAGCTACAGCTGCTGGAACAGTAACGGAAACGCCATGGTCGCCTCCCATGGCATCAATGGCAATCGTGACATCCATTAGGCGATCCTCAATAACAGGAGATGGTCGAACTGAAAACATCCTGCATGCGCAGGATGTGTGATCAAATCAAACAAAGAGCTTATTCGCCCTTGGTATTGACTACCTTTTTGCCACGGTAGTAGCCGCTTGGGCTGATGTGGTGACGCAAATGGGGTTCGCCAGTAGAAGGCTCAATCGCCAATGCTGGAGCGGTCAAGAAATCATGCGCACGATGCATACCGCGCTTGGATGGGGACTTTTTATTTTGCTGAACTGCCATGGTAACTACTCCTCACAAAAACTAACTCAACCTACTTCTTTAATGCCGCCAACACCGAAAATGGATTGGCGGAGTGCTGCAAACTTTCCGGTGCAGGGCTACAAACTCCTGCGGCATGCTTGGGGGCAAAAGGAAGGCTCAATAAAAGCTCATCTTCCACCAGCGCCAACACATCCAACTGCGTAGATGCCTCTATGTACTCAATTTCATCTTCCGCCTCAACTTCGTCCATCGTTGCGGAATCAACCAAACGTAAACTCGCATTCAGGTTTAATGGATAATTCATCTCACCCAAGCAACGCTGACATCGCAACGTACATTCGCCTACCACTTCAAGCGAGAGCATATCAACCTCGCCAATGCTATAACCACGCACTGTGTAGCTCAAAGTGCCGTGTGAATGAGACACTAAATCGCTCAATCTGGATAGCGCTTCAATAGAGACTTCCGCGCGTATTTGCTTGCCATTCCGGGCAAATTCCAACGCATCAATTAAAGGCTGTGCAAACATGAGGCGCGCATGATATATATTCTCGCCTCCCCTGTCAAAGTCGCTTCAAAGGAATATCTTGAATTCTCAACCGATTATCTTGGCTTCCACTTCTATATATAGGAGTCAGTTGCTCTCTACGCTCCAGCTCTCGTTTCAAATTGCCTCACCAGAAGTGGACGAAACCCCTCTCGCGGGCGAGAGCGCATTGCAAACTTCGCAGCGGCTTTCTCAATTAAAAGCTCAAGCAGTGGCTCAACAGCATCCTGATGCCCTCATTATTGGCTCCGACCAAGTAGCGCTATTGAACGGCCAGCAATTAAGTAAGCCTATGACGCACGATAATGCAGTGCGTCAATTGCGCGCTATGCGTGGCAATAGCGTTACTTTTTACACGGCGGTCAGTTTACTTAATGCTCGTACGGGCGATATGCAAACGGCACTTGTTACAACACAAGTCGATTTTCGCCAAGTAAATGACGAGGAAATCGAGCGCTACCTACTTAAAGAACAACCCTATCACTGCGCAGGTAGCGCAAAGTCAGAAGGACTAGGAATTGCACTCATTCAAAGGATTCAAGGCGATGACCCCAATGCCTTAATCGGACTGCCGCTCATTAAATTAGTGGATATGCTACAAAAACAAGGGGTTAGTATTTTATAAGGATTCGCTTATCCAATTTTCTGTTGCGACAGAAAATCGTTTCTGGTATTAAAGCGCGCTTGAAAAATTCAGCATCACCGTGGAGACCGACTTAATGCCAACGCAATCAACTAAAACCGCCGCCCAATACAAAGTAAAAAAGGGCGAGGCTTACATGAATTCAAAGCAACTCGATTATTTTCGTGACGTGCTGAATGGAATCAAACTCGGCTTAAGCCAAGACATCGACCGCACTGTGCATACTATGCAAGATGAGGCAACCGTGTTTGCTGACCCCAACGATCGCGCCACACAAGAGTCCGACATGAGCTTGGAGTTGCGCAACCGTGATCGCGAACGCAAACTCATCAAGAACATTGACAAAATGTTAGGTCGGATTGCAGCAGAAGACTATGGATATTGTGATAAATGCGGCGTTGAAATTGGCTTAAGCCGATTAGAGGCGCGTCCTACCGCCACTTTATGTATTGACTGCAAAACATTAGATGAAATCAGAGAGCGTCAAGTAGCTAAATAATGCTTAACGGCTGGCCTGCGTATTGTTAAGGCCAGCCAAGCTATCCCTAGAATTTTTTCCCAACACGAACGTTAAGCCCAACGTTTTTCGTTTTGCTTTTAGGTTCATACACCGCTATCCCATTTTGAGTGACCATGGGACTACGCCCTAGCTGCCAATACTCATAATAGGGCTCTGCCACAACATAAACCTCTCTAGTTAATCGCATATTTGATGTGAGTAACACACGAAGACCTAACTGACTTTCTGGATAAACTCGTGGTGAAGCGTTAAATGCGCCTTTGAAGTCAATATCCATTTCTGGCTGAATTGGCTTAAGTAATCCAATATCTAAAACATGCTGCGAAGTTGTGTTGTTTGCCAGCACCACTTTGCTACCTATCCAACCATATTCCCACTGATAAGACTCAAAAAGCCCGCCCAAAGTCGCTGGCAAAATATCTCTGTCCCAACGACGATAACCAAGTCCTACAAAGGGCATAACGGGGAGCCGTGTTTCAAACCAGCGTCCCAATCGCAATGCCATGTCCCCAATTTTTTCATCCGTATTCGTATTGTATGGAACGCCAAAATTAGTTTGCCCCGTGTAATTGACTTGCCCTTGGTGATAGCTAGCTACACCTTCAACCCCCCAATTATTTTGGTTGAACGTCGCCTTTATCACCCCGCCTGGAATCCCCCCTAGCTCGGTATCCAAATTATTCCCAACATCCGAAAATTCTGAATAATTGAAGCGTAAAACCGAAATTCCCACCTCCATCGCCATCACGGGTTCTTCGGCTACAGCAGCACGCCCATACAGCATCAATACAATAAAAAAAAGAGCGCCAAGAAAATTGGCGCCCTTCTTACTCATAAAACATAAACTCAAAGTGCCGCCCATGTTGTATTCGGCAATGCAACCGCAGCAATGGGACCCGCTCCATCTTCGTCTACTACCTGTGTAACAGTTACTCCATCAGCTTGTGCGGTCAGAGTGAGCGTACTGTTTCCCGCTCCTGTGATAACCATTACACCTGCAGTCGGATCACCCGTCGTGCCACTAAATTGAGGATTAGTTGCAATCATCACCGAGCCACCCATCGTGGCATCGGCAGTTGTCATATTGATGCCAAAGCCATACCCGCCTGTAGAAATCGTGTCACTAAAACTAATAGAATAGTTGCTCATTTGGCTCGTACCATCTACAGAGCTAACGGTTGTTAGCGAAGTACCCGACATCGTACCTGTGGTGGTATCACCATTATCACTCGTGACAAAAGTGATATTGCCATTCATAGAGTCAGTCGCATTGGTTGCAATGTCTTTTGAGCTAAAATTAGTGAAAGTCATCGTGAAACCAGCCGTAAGTGGTGCTGCTGGTGTGCCTGCCCCACCCATCGCTCCATTCAAATTATTGATGGTAAATGCCAAGCTACCACTCTGAATACTGAAGCCATCGTTACAAGAGGTAAAACTCATCGTCAAAGTATCTCCAGCGCCCATTCCGTCACCTGCGACATCATTCATACTCATAGATGCCGTACCCGATGTTGTGCATGACGCAGATGCGTCTATCGTTTGGACAACACCTAGCACTGAGGACATCAAGTTAGAATTTCGCGCACGCGCGAAATTCACTAATGCGATGTCTTTAACACTACGACGATGTGACGATGTTGTGACCACAACACCTACCGCACCAGCCTGACCAGTTTGATTCACCGCAGATTGCGATGACGACACCGCCCCTTTAGCGACCGCAGATGCATTAGCTGCGGTTATTTTCACCGCCGCTGTTGGAATACCAGTCCCATTATTGGCTGCTGGCGTTGATTTACTTCCCCCTCCACAACCTGCGGCGAATGCTGCAACACAAGAAACGGCTACGACCAATCGAAATTTATTCATCATTTATCTCCTTCAATGTTTAAGTTGTTCCGCAAAAAATTAAGAGTTACATGCGAAATCCTACACCTTGAGTTTTCTTCTGAACATAGTCTATCTGGCCTATATATCTCGATGAGACCAATCTCTTATAGCCCCAATTAGAATGGGTGACCGCCTGCCTATTTGCTAGAATTCATCTGTCCATAACTGTATTGGGGAAATATATGTCCATTTTTTTGCGCGCCGCCTATGTGCTGCTTATTTCCTCAATCGGATTTTCAACTTTAACAATCGCCGACGAATACCATTACAACAACATGTTAATTGGTGACCGAGCATCAGGGATGGGAGGGGCTTATACCGCCATCTCTGACGATGCAACGGGCATGTTCTATAACCCCGCAGGCATACTCTATGTGGGTGAACGCAATTTTTCAGCCAGTGTGAATGCCTATTACTCGCAATCAAAGAAATACGAAAACGTAATTGGCAATCGTCCTTTTGAGCGTAATTCATCCGCATTGCTGGCTAATTTTTTTGGCATCGTCAAGCCGATGGGTAGTTTCAAAGTAGGCTTTTCTTATGCGGTGCCCGACGCGGTTAGTGAAGATCAAAACCAAAATTTCAGCAATGTCTCCAGCACGGTGTCACGCTTCACCATGAATCTCAATAACCGTGACAGCACCTATAACTTCGGCCCATCAATTGCAGCAGAGCTAGATAACGACCTGTCTGTCGGCTTATCTCTCTATATTCATAAACGCGATGTACAGCTTATTCTTAACCAGTTCCAAGAGCGCGTAGATAGCAGTAATCAATGGAGCAACTATTATTTCAAATTGAGTGAAACAGGGGCGCGCCCTGTATTGGGCATCATGTGGTCACCTGTAGATAAGCTTTCATTGGGGGCTTCGCTCTCTCAAACCTGGGTCATTTCAGCAACGGGGGAAGGTCAATCGACTTGCTGGGATTCTAGCGCTGTTGAATGTAGTGCCAGCATTTTGCAAGCGCCAAGCACGGTTGGCTTTACATCCAAACGTAAATATCCTGTACGCATGGCAGTGGGCGCAGCCTACTTTCCTGATAGCAATTTAATTTTGTCTGGGGATTTGACTTACAACACTGCCATCACTGACGCCAATTATGGAAATAAGGAAAGCACGCTTAATGCTGCTATCGGTGTCGAATACTATTTGAATAAAAATTGGGCTGTACGCACAGGTGGATATACCAATATAGCCAATACGCCAGCCATTCAAGCTGGCGTGACTTCTATAGAGGAGAAAATAAACCTGTACGGATTAAGTTTAAGTGTGTCGAACTTCACCAACGGTTCGTCAATTACACTGGGAACAAGCATCAACTATGGTAAAGGAAAGTCGCAGATACTGAATAACACCAGCGTTCAAGATGCCACTACGCTCGGCTGGTTGATGTTCTTATCCTCTTCGTATTGAGCCGCTAGCGACTATCGCAAAATTCGAATGGATTGTATTGATTCAACAAATCGCGTTTCATATTTCGATTGCTTTACGGTATCAATTCCATCTGTCGCAATAAGCAATTTTATTTGAGCGACTCGGGAAATAATCGTGGGGTGCGTATCTTCATTTAAGACGACTTTTTCTTTAATCGGTTTTATCCGATATAAGTAGCGCGCCAATGCGCTGGCATCATATCCAGCAAGGGCAGTCAGCGTGACTGACACTCGATCTGACTGCAACTCATCTTCTCGTTTGTAGGCATCTTGAAAAACCATCTCAAATCCCTTATCCACGGCCTGCCCAAACGCAGCACGTGCGGACTCTGAACTCCCTCCAACCAAACGAGCCAAGCCAGTAACGGCCGAATTATCGTCTCCCTTTATTTTAAGTTCTTTCACCACATGCATTTCGGTAACGTGGCCGATTTCATGCCCTAATACGCCGGCTAACTCAGCCTCATCTTGCATGATTTTTAACGCCCCCTTGGTGATAAAAATATAGCCCCCTGGCGCTGCGTAAGCATTAATTTCATCTGTATCGAGAACTGAAAAATAAAACTCCAATTCAGGACGGTTCGTATTTCTAACCAAAGTGAGACCAACAAGATTGATGTATTTAATTAATTCAGCATCGTCGAGCGCTTTATAGCGTCCCAAAATTCGCGCAGCAATCTCACGCCCGAAAGAGACTTCGGCCGAAATGTCGCTCACCGTTACTTCCACCGCTGACGAACTACGTGCACGCCAGCCTTGCTCTGAAGCCGATGCCATATTGACCGTCAGCGTGGAAGCAACCACCCCAGCACACACAGCACGAGTGAATAGCCTCATTTCTTGTCACCTGCCGCAAAATTGTTAACTTCACCCTCTTTTACCGTCAACGATTCCATTTTGATAACGGCGCTGTAATCTGCCTTACCTTCTTCATCAGCACGTTTTCTATCTTCTTTAGTCAAGCCTCGCGCGGCGGCTGCACTAGAGTAAGAAGAAGCACGCCGCCGCACGCCTTTATCAATGGCAGTATCCCCTGCTTTAACTATTTCGGGCTTATTGAGTGGCGCATGAGTAGCCAGCAATAACGACGAAACATAACCAATCTTCCCATCGCGGGTTACTTTTACCCAGTTGCTTTGTTTATCCGCTGCACTAAATTTATCTCCCCGCTTTAAGGTTGCAATCACTTCTGCCTTAAACGAGGGCTGTGCCATCACTTTGGCAGTGGCACTTTGCACAAAATAGGTCGAATCTGCTAGCACGGGGAAAGCGCATACAGCGCTTATCAAAAAGCCCATCATTGAATTAAACAGATATTTCAAAATATTCTCCTTCTGATAATGAGTAGACCGCGTCAAGCCGTATAAATATCCACAGCTTGTTCTCTACCCTTAACGGTGACATTGCCCACCCTCCTACAATCCATTTTGCCTTTTATTTGCTCAAAGGTGTATTGCGAAAAGAGCAAAGGCGTTTTCTGTTCTTTGGTGATGCTTTCCAAACGTGAGGCTAGATTTACGGCATCACCCACAATGGTGTAGTTCTTTTTTTGTTCGGAACCAATGTTGCCAATCGTTGCCATTCCCGTATTGATACCGACGCCGATTTTAATTTCATGTTTAAAGCCGCGTTCTTGCAATATCCGATTGACTTCATCTAAACCTTGAATCATCTCCCGACCCGCTAATACAGCTTGTTCGGCATGATTATGAGTTTCAACAGGAGCTCCCCAAAAAGCCATCACTGCGTCCCCAATGTATTTATCAATCGTGCCGTTATGCTTAAGAATAATGCCTGCCATTACCGTGAAATGCACATTCAACATTTCTACAATTTCTTCTGGCGTGGTGGTTTCCGACATCGTGGTGAAACCGCGTATGTCAGAAAATAGGACAGTGATTTCTACTTTCTTACCTGTGCTGGATTTTAGATATTCATGATAGTTATTTAAGACCTCGTTCAATACATCCTTTGAGACATATTGCGTAAAGAGGTGTGCAACGCGACGCTTCTCTGCCCCTTCTGTAACGCTTAAAAAACCAAAAGATAAAAAACTACTCGCGAAAATGGCCACTAAGAAAGGCACGATTTCAACTTGCTGATTGGATTGGAAAGAAATAGATGCATAGCTTAAAAAAATGATTAGCGCCGCAAGTGGCAACAGTAGGCGGTACAGCAACTTTCTAGAAAAAATAACTGTCCACACGGTGAAAAATACACCTATAAAAATAGAGAGATAAGTCAATCGACGATCGAGTGGCACCATAAAGTCATTGAGCAAATAGTTATTGGCAAAGAATGCGTGCAGCATAACGCCGGGGGCACTAGGCTGCATGGGGATGGATTTCAAATCAGCAGTGCCAATTGCACTCGCCCCAATAAAAACAATGCTGTCTTTGAATATCTCTGGGTTCACCAAGAGGCTTTCTATTTCCCCTTGTCGAATCTTTTGCAAGGAAGAAAAAATCCCGCTCATCGAATAGGTATCAATCTTGTGCAAGTCATACATGTTGATTATTACATTGCCATTCTTATCGAGTGGGATGTGACGATCATTAACTTCAATTGCATCGCTCACAAATTTAACGGGGGTGCGGGCGTCCACAAAAGGAGCGAGTCCTAATACGGGGAAATAATTTCCTTGATATTCTCGAAGCGGTTTTGTTCTGCGATACGTACTATCACTGTCGGGAGAAAATTCAACCACTGC
>JAGVFD010000023.1 GCA_020057805.1 Sideroxydans sp.
ACTGACATGTCCGCCTTCACCTTGAATAGGTGTCCATCCGTTGCCGCAAGGTAACAAGCCAGACACGCCCAAACCCGTGCCTGCGCCTAACAGGGCGATTGCCGTATTGGGAATAGCAGTGCCTCCACCGATTTGATTGAGGTCCGTAGCGGGAATACTTTTTAAGGCCAGTGCCACCGCAGTGAAATCGTTCAACACAATGAGTTTTTTCAGCGCCAAATTTTCTTGCAGCGCACGAATTGAAAACGACCAATCGCGATTGGTCATCTGCACTCGATCACCGATCACTGGATTGGCGATTCCGATGGAGGCTGCATTGGGTTTACCCAAGCCGGAAATTTTCAAATAGTCGCGAATCGCTGATTCCAATCCGTCGTAGTGATCACACGCCAAGGTATGCACATCTGTAATGGGCGCATGTGGTGCTGCACACCATGCAAAGCGTGCATTAGTCCCCCCCACATCCCCCAACAAGGCGGGATAGTTTGCATGACTCATAGTCGACTCCAGTGAATGTCATCCACATAAATCTTGATGACTGAACCTGCCGCATTTCCGGTCACCGCATAGCGATCCGCAATCACGAATTGCGTACCTACTTTGGTCATATCTAAAGTCACCGTGGGAGGCTGTCCAAAGGCGGGGGCTGCTTGCGCCATGATTGAGCTAATCGGAATAGATACGGCATGCCAAGCACCATCATTCATATATCCGTATTGCCCCGGAGATATCGCCAGATAGACATCGGAACCCGTACCACCCAATACATCACCCGTCATAAAACCGATCTCTAATTTTCCTGCGTAAGTTGTCTTGATTTGCAAGTTGAGATGGCCCGCAGAGAACAAACTCATATTCTCCAAGGTGTTCGTTGTGCTAGCGAGTGCCATGCCCCAGCCCCACAATGCTGGCGCGGGCGTGATCTCGCGACTCGCTGTTCCTTCAGCGGGCGAAATCAACACGTCCCCAGAATAAGCTGTAGCAGGTGTATTCCAACCGTTCCATGCCAATACAGAACTGGGTCTTGCTTCAGCAGGCGTTACAGTTTCTGCATACACAGTGTAACGATTCGCAGTCACTGCGGGGCTAATCACTGGGGGAATGTAATACACCGCATCTGTCGCCACATAGGCCGTACCATCTCCTACCAAAGCGGGAAAGGCTTGTTTCAAAGCATAGCGCGCCTGACGCGATACATTAAACAACCCCCACTTATCATCACTACCTTTCCATGGCTCATCGAACGCCTCGAAATACACGATATTCATAGGCCCTGTTGCCAATGCACTGGTTTGTTTCCATGCTTTCAAACGATCTAAATACATCTTTTGATTCACAGGATGGGCGCGCTGCGTTTCACCATTTGATGCTTCAGCTTTCCATCCCGTTTCACCAATGATGATGGGCATGGCAGCGAAACCATGATTCGACATATAGTTGCGGACAGCCCAAAAATCCCCTTTTGTAGCCACTAATGCAGCATCCATCATCGCGGTTGCGCGACTGCTCGCGGCGACCGATTCTTGCCGCCAATTCCATTTATTTCCGAACAGCGTATCGGTTTGGGCGTACGTGTGCATGGAGACAAAATCGATCTCATGCAAAATATCCATTGTTTGATAGCTACCGGTGTCATTTGCAAAGAAGGCCCAGTTGTCATCCGTCGTCACGGGCTGCGATACTTGTGAACGTACCGACCTAATGTAGCCGACCATATCATTCGCAGCCACAGGTGCCCACGTATTCCAATTCACCATCGTCTCATTACCTACACTCACGGCATCAATGATGTTGGGATACGTATTGGCGAGCGCGACACCGCGCGCGATCTCTTGTTGATTCGCTGTGTCTGGATTCACTTTCGGCCCCATCCAGATACCCAGCATCACTTTCATATCTAGGTTGTATGTGCTGATCGCCTGTAGAACCAGTTTTGAATCTGTATCGCCACTTCCGAACAAGCGAATCAACTTAATGTTTGCTGCAATCAGCAAATCCAAATCTTGCTTGATATTGGCGCTAGTGACGACTTCCGTCGTCCGATTGTTGCTACGGTATGGGGAATACGCAATCGCTTGGCGCGACAAGAATTCAGCCGTTAATGGACGCAAAGCACTGGCAGGCACCTCACCCGGTACAGTGCCGCCGCTACCGCACCCCACTAGGACAACCGCCAACAATAATAGGCCCGCAAACATCCAATTGATTTGTTGGAAGGGAGAAAATCGAGCGATTGTAGTAAGCATGTTGTTATTTCCTCCGCATCTCAAAATGTATAGACAAGGCCAGCACCACCCCAATTACCGTTTTGGCTCACCCGCGAATCCACTTGAGTGAAGGCCGAATTGGAGGGCATCGTCATCGGTGACAAGCCGAGTTGTTTGTAGTTAATCTGGCCGATATGGGTATAAGCAGATAATCCTCTGCCGAGGTCATAATTCAATCCCGCTGTCGTAATAAGAGCTGAATTGCTTTGACCACGCTCTTCTGGATTTGCGGTAGATGCGGTTCCAAAATGAACCATACCGACTGAGGCTGTCCACTCATTCATGCGGTAGCGTGCGCCAAATAAATAGTCGGTGGATTGAGCTGAATAACCAGGATTCGCTACGCCATTGAGCGTGCCGCCCCAATCCACGTTGAACATACTATTCCAGAGCGAATTGCCATTCTGCGTTCCGGTTATCACAGCAGCTGCACCGCTCCAACGATTCCTGCGTATGCCTCCGCTGATCTCCAACTGGTTGGTGTACTGATAACGTCCCATCAACATGGTGATGCTTTGACTCGCATCAGATAGCTTGGCGTCATCAACCGCATTCGGCGTCAACCCAATGAAGGGGCCGTGTGTCCAGCTTTGAGGTTGTCCATTCTTGGTGTCTTGCGAAACAAAATCCAACACAAGATCGCCTTTGACATACTGCGCATAGAACTCGATGAATCTGCCTTTATGAATCTTGAATCCCTTATCACCTTGATCGTAACTGCCTTCCAACACCAAGTCGCCCTCGAATACATCGAACTTGGGGCTGATATATCGAACAGCGTTTTGTAACAGTCCGTAGCCTGCACCGCTGGATCCCCATGCATCTGCCACATTCAAATTAGTGCCATAAGGAAAATCCGCCAAGCTCCACCCGCGTGTGGTCATCGCACCATAGCGAAGCGCACCGTAATTCTCGTGACTAACTCCGATATTTCTTTCATACACATAGCCGGGCACGTCCAAACTTCCATCTCTCCAACGCTGGCTTAACAAGCCAGAAATTTTGTAGCCGCCACCCAAATCAAATTTAGCCCCCAGATAAGGCTGGAACAAGGTGACATGCGTCCACCCCGATTCAATGGGACGACCAGGCACCATGTAATCTGCCCAGTTCCTTTGTTTGTTTTCGTTGGCTTCAAGCTGGCAGTTACGGCACAGATCACTGACTTGCACACCTTCGGCTTTCGCAAAGCCCGTCAATGAGAATGGACCGTAATCTAGTGCCTTAGCTTGCAGCGAAAATAGTATTCCAGCTGCAATAATCGAGTAGTGGATGGCTTTATTCATATGACTGCCTCTCAGTTTGCTGTGTTTAGATAACGACCAAAATTGACTCAATACTTACTCAGCGGTGACACTGATCCGCTGCGCCTGCTCATTGAACAGAATGATGTGCTCCAGCTCTGGCTGTATCCAAATTTTGGCCCCTGGACTAATTGGGTAGGGCAACTTGGATAACTTGAGTGTAAGCAGGTCATCCATTCCCTCAAGACGGATGTGTAGCAAGACCGCATCACCTAAATGTTCGGACAGCTCAAGCTGCGCTTGTAGCCCTACTCCTGCCTGACCCAAGTGCCAATGCTCAGGACGCACACCAATTCGAGCCACTTGCGCTGCCGCCTCCCAATCCCAATCTGCGGGTAATCCAGTCAATACATGATTGTTGAGTAGCGTCAATTCTCTGCTTGCGGCGTTTGCAGTGGCAGTCATGAAATTGATTTTCGGCGTCCCTAAGAAACCCGCAACAAACTCATTGGCTGGACGCAGATACAAATCCATTGGCACGCCTACTTGCTCGATTTTTCCTGCATTGAAGATGGCGATTCGCTGCCCCATCGTCATCGCCTCTACCTGATCGTGGGTCACATAGATCATCGTGTTTTTCAAAGACTGATGAAGTCGTGTGATCTCGATGCGCATTTGTACACGTAGCGCCGCATCAAGATTCGACAAAGGCTCGTCAAATAAAAATATGCTGGGTTTGCGCACGATGGC
>JAGVFD010000162.1 GCA_020057805.1 Sideroxydans sp.
GATTAAAAATTCATTGTAAGGCGACTTACTTAGCCTCTTGCGCTGAATAATACTCAGCCAATCCCTCTATGGTCGCATCGAAGAGCATGGCCGAACTGATCGAATGCATCGCCGAATTCCCACGATCACCATCACGATAGGTCGTCATCGCATTGATCAGGTAAGCGCGATTCTGCCCATTCAATTTGGGCGTCAACATATCGGGGTTTGTATTGCCAGCACTGTGGCAAAGATCACATTTCTGCACCAATGAACTGATCGTCTCTGGTGGCGCAAAACTGGTCTGCGCGGGTAGTTCTGTCGCAAAGTAGGTGGCGATCTTGTTGACCTCACTATCCTTCAATCCAGAGAGCGCCTGATGCATCACTTTATGATCACGCACATTGTCGCGATATGACTTGATGACTGTATTGAGGTACTGCACGTTTTGCCCAGCCAGATTGGGAACACTCAAATCATCGCCCGAACCTGAAGGGCCGTGGCATTTGACGCAAGAGCTGATGAATTGTGTGCCCTCATGCGAATTGACAGCCTTGCTAGAAGACGACTTCGGCTCGTTCAGCGCGAAGTAGATGGCGATATTCTCCATATCGGCAGCACTCAAGCTATCCAGCTTTGCATGCATCGATGGCATGGTGCGCGTACCATCATGATAAGACTTGGTCGCCTTAATGATGTATTGAGGATGTTGTCCGGCCAAGCGCGGAACACCCGCAACGGTCGTGTTCCCATCTTTCCCGTGACAAGCAGCACAGGGCTTGCTCAACGCTTTGCCACGCTCGTAATAGGAATATTCCACCTTTACTGTTGACTGCGCATTGACCACCGGCGGCAAGCTTGCGTAATAACCCACTGCATTGCGCAGCTGCTGATGAGTAAGGCCTTCAGCGATATTCATGACCTTACCACTGCTGTCGACACGCTTGCCGTGGTCATAACTCTGAACTGCCTTGATCAGATAGCTATCGATCTGCGCAGCCAGATTAGGGATGTTATCTGCCACCCCCTTGCCATCCATGCCGTGACAGATAGCGCAGCTATTCTGGGCGACCACCTTGCCCGCTTCTAGATCCAAGGGGAGTTTCGAAAGATCTTGCGGGCCATGTTTTTCCGAACATCCAGCCAGGAAGATCAGCAGTGTTGCGAGTGCAAAGATATTTTTATTCATGACATCCTCTATTTGAAATTTGATTCCGACTATCTGTTATGAAAGCTTACTCCATGTAAGGTTGATTTATAACATCCTCGCGCAGTATTTCCCGCTCCACAACAGGACAAAGCCACCCTTGTCACCTTCACATCAGATCACTTTCCCAGGATTCATCTGACCATCCGGGTCTAGTGCCTGTTTAATCTTCCGCATCAATTCCAACTCTAAAGCACTTTTGTAATGAGTAATCTCTTCGCGCTTCAACTGACCCAGCCCATGTTCGGCGCTGATGCTGCCGTCGAGCTTTGCCACGACTTCATAGACGATGCGATTCACACTCTGCTCGTGCTGTTCGATGAAGACCGCATTCTTCGAAGCATCCAGCATGGAGATGTTGTAGTGAATGTTGCCATCACCGATATGACCGAAGGCGACGATGCGAACACCTGGGTGGGCGTTACGCAGGTTGGCACTCGCTTCGTTGATGAATTGCGGCACGCTACTGATGGGGACGGAGACATCGTGTTTGATGCTGACACCCTCGGCTTTTTGCGCTTCGGCAATGTTCTTACGCAAACGCCACCAGCGTTCCGCATGCGTCTCATCATCGGCAATATCGAATTCGAGGACGCCCTCACCGAATGTCTCGAGTGCATCGCGCAATGCTCCGCCCAACGGGGCGGGCAAAACATCCGCCAGCTTGGTGATGACGAGCCACTCGTATTGCATAGCAAAAGGTTCGTGTGTGTCGTCGATATGCTTAAACACGAGATCAAGGCAGGAACGCGAGATGATCTCAAAGCCGCTGATCTTGTCGCCGCAGGTAGCACGCAAATGTGACAACAGCGCCACCGCAGCTGCTGGATCACGCACGGCGACACAGGCAGTCGCACTAGATTTTGGACGCGGATAAAGTTTGAGTACGGCAGCAGTGATGATGCCCAGCGTACCTTCCGCCCCCATGAAAAGATGTTTGAGGTCATAGCCAGTATTGTCTTTGCGCAAGCTGCGCAGACCGTTCCAGATGCGACCATCCGGCAACACCACTTCTAAACCCAGAACAAGATCACGCGCGCTACCGTAACGCAGCACGCCGATACCGCCCGCGTTGGTGGACAGGTTGCCTCCGATTTCGCAATGCGGGGCGATGGCAGTGAGGCCCAGCGGAAACAATCTGTCGACCTGTTCAGAGGCATCGTATATCGAAGCCAATTTGCAACCCGCCTCAACGGTCATGGTGTAGTTGATCGCATCTACGGCACGAATGCGATTCATACGGGAGAGATTGATGACGACCTGCTTGCTACCATCCGCCAATGGCACCGATGCGCCGCACAGACTGGTGTTGCCGCCCTGCGGCACGATGGCGATGCCGCTGCCCGCACAGATTTTGACAAGGCCACTGACTTGCTGCACATCAGACGGAAACACGATCGCAAGCGCCTCACCTGCGTAACGTCCGCGCCAATCTTTGCAATAGGGCGCAGCAGCGTCACCCGTCAAAACACTATCGCCGCCCGTAACGGCGGCGATGGCTCCAATCAGTTGACCCTTAAGACTCACGCCTATCTCACTGTATGGGCGGATCAATCGGGTGAACTTTACGGCGCGGCAATATCCACATTTGGTACAGCGCGGTAAAAATCATCACGCTGGCGGCCAAGCTATATCCAAAGCCACCAATAATCACCAGCCACGCAAAATTTGGATTCCACTTAGTCAGCCACCAAGAGAGAACGTCCACCATCAAAAACAGGAAGGGTACGGAAATAATGATGGCTTTATTAACCTGTGAAATGCCCGTCGCGTAAGTAAATATCCAGCCCACAAAAAAGAAAATGAAAGCAATGCCGAACAGATGAATATGCGATACGCGTGTGAGCGTGGACATGGACTGGCCTTCATCCAACTTAATCATTTCATCCATCACCGCCTTGTCGGTTATGTTGGCAAGGGTGGGAATGTTGGCGTGGCAGGGTGCGCAATACTGATCGACATCCATTGAAATTTTTTCATCCCACTCTTCTTGTGGTGCACCATTTTCAGCCCATTTAATCATGGCGATGCGTACTTCAGGTGGGGCATTGTCTTTCATGCTGCCATTGAGCTTTGAAACCAGTTTAGAGCCGCCTTCTTGATTGCCGTGATAGCTATAAATAATATCGTCCACCGACAATCCTACTTTGCCATCCGCCATACCATGCGTCAGCATAATCTGACCACCCGCAAACAACAGACCCAATCCAATTACCAGCAAGTATCCCGAAAAAAGCGTCTTCATTGGCAGCGTCAAATCAGACAGTGTGAAACGTTGAATCTCTTTCATTTTCAATCCCATTTCAAAATAAATTTCTCGCGCATTATAACCCCCCATCGCCAAGGGATTCATAACCCTATCGGATGATTATTAAAACTCTAGCGGGTCAATATCTAAAGACCAACGGATTTGCTTGGTTGGCATCGCATCCAGTTGCGGCTTCCATTCACGTAGGAAGTTTTGCAGCGATTTGCGATTGTTGCTTTGCACCAAGAGCTGCGCACGGTAATGATTGGCGCGTTTGGGCATCGTTGCAGGAATGACGCTATACACCTCTACCTGTTTTTTCAATTCCACCGCCGCGCTGCGCGCTTTTTTCAAAAACGCCATGGCTTCGCCTTCTTGCTTCGCTTCCGCACTCAACAGCACTTGAAACATAAAGGGCGGAAAGCCCGCTGATTGGCGTTCTGCCAATAAAATTTGCGCCCATGCTGGATAGTCGTGTGCGCGCAAAGCCTGAAACAACGGGTGCGTGGGGAAGGCGGTTTGCAACATCACCTCACCTGCTTTATCGGCACGTCCGGCACGACCTCCCACTTGCATGAGCTGCGCAAATAATTTTTCGGAGGCGCGAAAGTCCGCGCTGTACAAACCACCATCAGGATTGAGTACGCCAACCAAGGTGAGGTTAGGAAAGTCGTGCCCTTTGGCGAGCATTTGCGTGCCTACAAGAATGTCTACTTCGCCATCGTGAATCTGCTTGCGCATGGCATCCCATGCGCCTTTGTTGCGTGTGCTATCTCTATCCACACGCAAGATGCGTGCCTCGGGAAAACGTGCTTGCAAGGCTTCTTCGATGCGTTGCGTACCCATGCCGACGGGCTTCAAATCTGCATCCCCACAGGTGGGGCAAGCGTGCGGTACGCGCTGCTGTGCGCCACAGTGATGGCAGCGCAGCGTGCGATCTTTGAGGTGCAGCACCAACTTGCCCGCGCAGTGTTTGCATTCGGATAACCAGCCGCATGCCGTGCACATCAGCACCGGCGCATAGCCACGCCGATTGATAAAGATAAGGCTTTGTTCTTTGCGCTGTAATCGCGTTTCAATAGCCGTGAGTAGCGGCTCACTCAAGCCTTCTTGCAAGGGCAATTGGCTGGTATCTAAACAACGCACTACGGGTAGCGCGGCTGGTTGCACGGCACGCTGTGTGAGTTGTAGCAAGGTGTAACGCCCCGTGTGTGCGTTGTGCCAACTTTCTAATGCGGGCGTAGCCGACCCCAACACAATAGGCACGCCGCGTTGATTGGCGCGGAAGATAGCCACGTCACGCGCCGAATAGCGTAAGCCATCTTGCTGCTTGAACGAGGTATCGTGTTCTTCATCCACCAAAATCAAACTCAATTTAGGCAGCGGCGTAAAAATAGACAACCGCGTACCTAACACGATGCGCGCCGCACCGGATTGCGCTTTGAGCCAATTTTGCGCGCGCTCGCCATCAGCCAAGCCGCTGTGCAAGCTGACCAGCTCCACATCAGGAAAGCGACTGCGGAAATAGTGTTCCAGCTGCGGCGTGAGATTGATTTCGGGCACCAGCAACAACACCTGCCCGCCGCGTTGCAACATTGCATCCATTAGATGCACATACACCTCGGTCTTGCCACTGCCCGTAATGCCATTCAGCAAGAAACACGCAAAGCCCGCTTGCTGTGTAACCGCGTCCACCGCGTGTTGTTGTTCGTGAGTGAGTGCGTGCGCATTGTTGAAGACATGCGTGACACTAGGAGAGGGCCGGCACGTTTCTACCCAGCCCGCCGTGAGCAAGGCCTTGAGTGCCGCAGGCGCAGTGGTTGCTAAATTGCGCAAAGCTGCGCCACTCATAGGCGCGTGTTGCAACGCGTGCAGAATGCGCTGTTGCACGGGGCGACGTTTAGCAAGTTCATTCAACAGTGCAGCTTGGCCTGCCACACTCAAGGTATAGCTCTGTGCTTGCTTCAAGCTCATAGGCTCGACCGCGCGCAAACGCGTGGGCAACGCGGACAACAGCGTCATGCCAAGTGGGTAGTGGTAGTACTCGCTACAAAATTTAAGCAGCGTCAGCAATTCATCCGGCAAGGGCGGGACGTCATCTAACACGCGCAGCACCGATTTCAATTTTGCGTCCGCCACGTCCGACTCGACTACCCATTCCAACGCAATACCAACCACCTCTTTGCGCCCAAAAGGCACAACAACGCGCTGCCCTATTTCGAGCACGATGGCGGCATCCACTTTGTAATCAAAAAGTGTTGACAAGGGCACGTCGAGCGCGACGCGGAGAATGGTCATGTTAGGTTGTTTTTCTGCTGTGATTTCTACGAAGTTTAGCGAATCGCCTTGAGCCGTAACGATATTTATTGTTATGCACATTTCCTGTGGATAACAATGTGGACAAACCCTCTGCAAACTCGCTAACTCTTAACGGTGTATACAGTTTTTTCGTTTAGCCTATTTTGCGAACTCATTATTGAGTCGTTAATAAACAAACACTTAATACATCAAAGCGAAAGGCCATGAGCATCTACTCTCATGGCCTTTCATCTATATTAGCCCCTGTTTATAACCTTCTGGGCTAGGTGCTGATTTTAATGATATTTTTTGCTTAACTCATGCACGGCCTGGACTAATGCCGCCGCATTTTCAGGGTCGGTGTGTTGCGAAATACCGTGTCCCAAATTAAACACATGGCCGCTACCGAAACCGAAGCTGCTCAACACTTTTTCCACTTCGTTGCGAATCACATCAGGAGTGGCGAACAATACGTTGGGATCGAGGTTGCCTTGTAGCGCGACCTTGTTGCCCACTTTTTGACGCGCAATGCCAATGTCCATTGTCCAATCCAGCCCCACCGCATCAGCGCCGATGTCGGCAATGCTTTCAATCCACAAGCCGCCGCCTTTGGTGAATACAATGGACGGAATGCGCACGCCGTCTTTTTCTTTAATCAAACCATCCACAATGCGTTGCGTATAAGCCAGCGAGAATTCGTGGAAGGCAGAGTGCGATAAGGCGCCGCCCCATGAATCGAAAATCATCACCGCTTGCGCGCCGGCTTCAATTTGCGCATTCAAATACGCCGTCACTGTCTTGGCTGTCACGTCGAGAATGCTGTGCATCATCTTGGGATTTTTGTACATCATGGTTTTGACTTTGGCGTAGTCATCGCTACCGCCGCCCTCCACCATGTAACACGCCAACGTCCACGGGCTGCCCGAAAAGCCAATCAGCGGTACGCTGCCGTCCAGTGTTTTACGAATCTGCGAAACCGCATCCGTCACATATTTTAAGTCAGTGCCAATGTCAGGCACGTGTAGTGCTTTCACATCCGCTTCGGTGACGATAGGGCGCTCAAACTTTGGGCCTTCACCTTCAGAGAAATACAAGCCCAGCCCCATTGCATCGGGCACGGTCAAAATATCCGAGAACAAAATCGCGGCATCCAAAGGGAAGCGCTCTAGTGGCTGCATGGTCACTTCCGTGGCGAAATCTGGGTTCTTACACAAGCCTAAAAAACTACCCGCTTGCTTACGTGTCGCGCGGTATTCCGGCAAGTAACGACCGGCTTGGCGCATCATCCACATCGGGGTGTAATCAGTAGGCTGACGCAACAATGCGCGCAGGAAGGTGTCGTTCTTAACTTTGAAGTTCATTGTTATTTTCCGAATTTAATTTCTAAAGCTGAAAAACAAAAGCTGTCCACGAAAGACACGAAAAGCACGAAAAAAAGCAAACCTTCAGGTAATCAGCTGCAAGTTGTTAAGAGAACTTTTTGCTTTGATGGTTTTTCGTGAGTTTCGTGTTTTTCGTGGACAACTGTTTTTGAATTATCTTGGCAACACTGACGAGCCCATAAGGAACTCATCCACCGCACGTGCGGCTTGACGGCCTTCACGAATCGCCCATACCACCAAGGATTGGCCACGACGCATATCGCCCGCCGCGAAGACTTTCTTCACATTGGTCTGATAGCAACCCACACCTTCGGTTGATGCTTTCGCATTACCGCGACCATCCTTCTCCACGCCGAAAGCATCGAGCACTTGTGCCAAGGGATTGGTGAAGCCCATCGCCAAGAAGACGAAGTCGGCTTGCAGAGTGAATTCGCTGCCCGCCACTTCCACCATTTTTCCGTCCTTGAATTCAACACGAACGGCTTTAACGGATTTCAATACGCCGTTTTCGCCCACGAATTCTTTGGTGGCAATGGCCCAATCACGCTCACAACCTTCGTCGTGAGAACTAGAGGTGCGCAATTTCATTGGCCAGTACGGCCAAGTCATCGCCTTGTTCTCTTGGTCAGGTGCGCGTGGCATCACTTCAATCTGCGTGACTGAGGCTGCGCCGTGACGATTCGATGTGCCTACACAGTCAGAACCGGTATCCCCGCCACCAATGACCAATACGTGCTTGCCCTTAACGTTGATTGGGTTCTTCGCATCACCCGCCACTTCTTTATTTTGTGGAATCAAAAATTCGAGTGCGAAATACGCGCCCTTCAACTCACGACCAGGGACTGGCAAATCACGTGGCTGCTCGGAGCCGCCCGCGATGACAACCGCATCGAAATCCTTTTGCAATGCAGCAGGACTGATGGTTTTTTTCGCGTCGTTAGCGATGCCTTTATCAATCGCATTTTTGCCGATGAAGGTATTCACTTCAAACTTCACACCTTCGGCGGCCAGTTGCGCCATGCGCCAATCGATGAGGCGCTTGTCCAACTTGAAGTCGGGGATGCCGTAACGCATCAAACCGCCTATGCGACTGTTCTTTTCGAACACCGTCACCGCATGACCCGCACGCGCTAGCTGTTGCGCAGTCGCCAAGCCCGCAGGACCTGAACCAACCACTGCAACCTTCTTGCCAGTCTTCTTCTTTGCAGGTTGCGGCACGACCCAACCGTTCTCACCCGCCTTGTCGATGATGGCGTGCTCGATGGATTTGATGCCGACCGCGTCGATGTTGATGTTGAGCGTACACGCCGCTTCGCAAGGCGCAGGACAGATACGACCGGTCACTTCAGGGAAGTTGTTGGTGGAGTGCAGCACTTCAATCGCTTGCTTCCAGTTGCCGCGATACACCAAGTCGTTCCAGTCAGGGATGATGTTGTTCACTGGGCAGCCGTTGTTGCAGAACGGGATGCCGCAATCCATACAACGCGCGCCTTGCTGTTTCGCTTCCGCATCCGACAAATGCCCAACGAACTCTTGATAGTGTTGTAGACGTTGTTCAACCGGTGCGTAACCTTCGTTGAGACGCTTGAATTCCATAAATCCAGTTGGCTTACCCATTATGCAGCCTCCTTTTGTTGCGCTGCAATTTCTAGCAACGCACGACGATATTCGGTCGGCATGACCTTGACGAATTTCGGCAAGTAGGCGCTCCAGTTATCCAGAATTTGCTTGGCGCGCGCACTGCCGGTATAGCGCAAGTGCTTTTCAATTTTGCCACGAATGACCGCTTCATCAGCCTTGTTGAGATGGTTGAAATGCACACGACCGTGGCCTTCCACTTCACCCATTTCACTGGCTGCGACTTCTTCTGGCACGGCTTCCAGTTGCACCATGGACATGTTGCAACGTTGCGGGAAAGAGCCTTCTTCATCCAAAACATAGGCCACACCGCCGGACATGCCTGCGGCAAAATTACGGCCTGTTTGACCCAGCACAATCACCACGCCACCCGTCATGTATTCGCAACCATGATCACCCAAACCCTCGACCACCGCTGTCGCGCCCGAGTTGCGCACGGCAAAACGTTCGCCGGCCACGCCGTTGAAGAAACATTCACCTGCAGTCGCGCCGTACATAACGGTGTTACCCACAATGATGTTGTCGGCCGCCGTCAGTTTGCTTTCCGCAGCAGGCTTAACGATGATGCGACCACCACAGAGGCCTTTACCTACGTAGTCGTTACCTTCGCCTTCCAACTGCAAAGTCACACCGTGCGCCAAGAACGCACCAAAACTTTGCCCGGCTGTACCTAACAATTTCACACGGATGGTGTCGTCTGGCAGACCCGCATTGCCATGACGCTTCGCCACTTCGTGCGACAACATCGTGCCCACGCTACGATTGACGTTGCGCACAGCCGCTTCAATGGTGACGGTGCGTTTGGCATCTAACGCTTCTTTAGATTGTGCGATGAGATCGTTATCCAGCGCCGCTTCCAAACCGTGATCTTGTGTTTCAAGATGGCGACGCGCCACACTCACAGGCATGTCAGGTTGATGGAACACTTTGCTGAAGTTCAATCCCTTGGCTTTCCAATGCTCGATGCCATGACGCATATCCAGCAGGTCGCTACGACCAATCAAATCATCAAATTTACGGATGCCCATTTGTGCCATCAACTCACGCACTTCTTCAGCAACGAAGAAGAAGTAGTTCACGACGTGTTCTGGTTGACCAGTGAATTTCTTTCGCAAAGCTGGATCTTGTGTTGCCACGCCAACAGGGCAGGTATTGAGGTGACACTTACGCATCATGATGCAGCCCTCAACCACCAGCGGTGCGGTAGCAAAACCGAATTCATCCGCACCGAGCAACGCGCCGATCAATACATCGCGACCTGTCTTCAGCTGACCGTCCACTTGCAAGCCAACACGACCACGCAACTTGTTCAACACCAAGGTCTGTTGTGCTTCGGACAAGCCCAATTCCCACGGCGTACCTGCATGCTTGATGGAGGACTGTGGCGATGCGCCTGTGCCGCCGTCATAACCCGAAATAACGATGTGATCCGCCTTGGCTTTAGACACGCCCGCCGCGACCGTACCCACACCCACTTCCGACACCAACTTCACGGAGATGGAAGCCGATGGATTGGAGTTTTTCAGATCATGGATGAGCTGTGCCAAGTCTTCGATGGAATAAATATCGTGATGCGGTGGTGGAGAAATCAGCCCCACACCCGGCACCGAGTGACGTAACTTGCCGATGTACTCGGACACTTTGCCGCCGGGCAACTGACCGCCTTCACCTGGCTTCGCGCCTTGCGCCATCTTGATTTGGATTTGATCGGCACTGCTTAAGTATTCAGCTGTGACACCGAAACGACCAGAGGCCACTTGCTTGATGCGCGAACGCAACGAGTCGCCAGCCAACATCGTACGGTCTGCTTCGATGCGATTTTTGCCGATGATTTCCGACAGTTTTTCGCCGCCGTGCAAAATTTTGAAACGGTTCGGATCTTCACCGCCTTCGCCCGTATTGGATTTGCCGCCGATGCGATTCATCGCAATCGCCAATGTGGCATGCGCCTCAGTTGAGATCGAACCCAAAGACATTGCGCCCGTCACAAAACGCTTAACGATTTCCTTCGCAGATTCCACTTCATCCAAGGCCACCGATTTGCCTAGCGGCTTAATCTCAAACAAGCCACGCAAAGTCATTTGACGCTGCGTCTGATCATTGATGAGCTTGGCGTACTCTTTGTAGGTCGAATAATTATTGGCGCGCGTCGCGTGTTGCAACTTGGCGATGGAATCGGGCGTCCACGTATGGTCTTCGCCACGTGCACGGTAAGCATATTCACCGCCCGCTTCCAACATGCTTTCCAGCACAGGGTCATTGCCAAACGCGGCTGTGTGCATACGCAGCGCTTCTTCAGCCACCTCTTGCAAGCCAATGCCCTCTACTTGCGTTGCGGTGCCTGTGAAATACGCTTTCACGAACGAAGCATTCAAGCCGATGGCTTCAAAAATTTGTGAGCCACAATAAGATTGATAAGTTGAAATACCCATCTTCGACATCACTTTGAGCAAGCCCTTGTTGATGCCCTTGATGAAGCGCTTCTGTCCATCTTTAGCGCTTACGCCCGTAGGCAATTCAAACTCCTCGATGCTATCGAACGCCAACCATGGACACACTGCTTCGGCGCCATAGCCTGCCAACAAAGCGAAGTGGTGTACTTCACGTGCGGAGCCGGTCTCCACCACCAAGCCGGTACTAGTGCGTAGACCTGCCTTAACCAAGTGGTGATGCACAGCAGCCGTGGCCAGCAAAGCAGGGATTGCCACGCGTTTGTCAGATACCGCGCGGTCAGACAGAATCAATACGTTAAAGCCGCCCGTCACGGCTTTGTTTGCCGCTTTGCACAAATCAGCAATAGCTTTCTCACAACCCGCCGCACCATTCTTGGCAGCGTATGTCAGGTCGAGCACTTGCGATTTGTATTGACCCTTCGTGAGCTTGTCGATGCCATACAACTTCGCCATGTCTTCCAACGACAGAACGGGTTGGTGTACTTCCAAACGCAAAGTCGGTTTGGTTTCGTCGATTCCCAACAGATTTGGCTTAGGGCCGATGAAGGAAGTGAGTGACATCACAATCTCTTCGCGAATCGGGTCGATTGGCGGATTGGTCACTTGCGCGAACAACTGTTTGAAATAGTTGTAAAGGACTTTGTTCTTGCTCGACAAGATAGGCAGCGCGGCATCATTACCCATCGAACCCGTTGCCTCTTCTCCCGCACTGGCCAGCGGCAACATGATGAATTTCAGATCTTCTTGCGTGTAACCGAATGCTTGCTGCGCATCGAGCAAACTAATCTGTGCTTCGCTCTTGTCAGCCACTTTAGGCATGTCATCAAGGAAGTAACGCGACTGCTCAATCCATTTACGATACGGCTTGGCTGTGGCGATTTGCTTCTTGAGTTCTGCATCGTCAACGATACGGCCTTGCTCCATGTCGATAAGGAACATTTTGCCCGGCTGCAAGCGCCACTTCTTCACAATTTTGCTTTGCGGGATAGGCAACACACCCATCTCAGAAGCCATCAACACAACGTCGTCATCCGTGATGAGGTAACGCGCTGGGCGCAGACCATTACGATCCAGCGTTGCACCAATTTGGCGGCCATCAGTGAATGCAACGGCTGCGGGGCCGTCCCACGGCTCCATCAGCGCTGCGTGGTATTCGTAGAATGCACGGCGCTCTTCATCCATCAATGGATTGCCTGCCCATGCCTCTGGTATCAACAGCATCATGGCATGAGGCAAGGAGTATCCACCTGCCACCAACAGCTCAAGTGCATTATCGAAACAAGCAGAATCGGATTGACCTTCGACAATGAGCGGCCACAATTTTTCCAAGTCCTCACCCAACAACTTCGACGACATCGCCGCATGACGTGCCGCCATCCAGTTCACGTTACCGCGCAAGGTATTGATCTCGCCGTTGTGCGCAATCATGCGGAACGGATGCGCGAGATTCCAAGTGGGGAAGGTATTGGTTGAGAAACGTTGATGAACCAAGGAGAAGGCGCTGACAACACGCGCATCTTGCAGGTCAGTAAAATACTTGCCAACCTGGTCAGCTAGCAACATACCCTTGTATAC
>JAGVFD010000200.1 GCA_020057805.1 Sideroxydans sp.
AGGTGAATGGAGCTTGTTGGGCATTGCCTTGACTTCTTTTTTGTTTGCGACCTTGCTGCCTGCTGCCCTCATTACCCGCGCACTGCTTGGCTCATTCGCTTGGGTGCTTAAAAAGCTCACGCGCAAATTTGCACTGCCCGCACTCGCCCCCACCTCCAGCGCGTTGCTGCTCATTCCCGCCGCCTTACTCGGCCTGCTCGGTAGCAGTGCATGGGCCACGCAATTATTCTGGCTCACTTGGGCGGCCCCGCTATTGCTCCTGCTGGCTTTGCAACTGCTGTGGCACGAAAGCACTATCTTCGCGGGACTAAACGCGGGCGATTGGAGTCGCGTGGTATGCGCAGCCCTATCAGGATTGCTCGTAGGCAACCTAGCCTATGGCGTATTCCAACTCACGGGCGGCAATCTTTTAACGCTGCTGCCACACACGCTGTTTAACCAACTCGGCTTCATCCTTTATGGACTGTTAAGCCTACAACTGGGTGATGTCATCGCCGAATTTTGGCGCGGAAAAACGCGCACGCTTCCTTCTCGCAAGAAAAAATTTCCAATTCCTGTCGTGGTCAAATAAATGAATCCCTACAACTTACTCCGCCCTGCCTTGTTCACCCTCGATCCCGAGACCGCGCACGATGCCACGCTCACCTCGCTCAACACGGCTTACTGCCTCGGCCTATCCCGCTTAATTGCACAACCCAAGGCTGATCCGCGCACGGTAATGGGAATTACTTTCCCCAACCCCGTGGGGCTCGCTGCGGGTCTAGATAAAAATGGTGATTGCATTAACGGTCTAGCAGCACTGGGCTTTGGCTTCATCGAAATCGGCACCATCACTCCGCGCCCACAGCCTGGCAACCCGCGTCCGCGCCTGTTCCGCTTGCCTGCCGCTCACGCCATTATCAATCGCATGGGATTCAACAACGACGGCGTAGAGGCGCTGGTGGCCAATGTCGAGCGCGCACAATTCAAAGGCGTGCTGGGCATCAACATCGGCAAAAATGCAGTGACCCCTATTGAAAACGCAGCGGACGATTACCTCATTTGCCTGCGCAAAGTGTATGCCCACGCCAGCTACGTCACGGTGAACATCTCCTCCCCTAACACCAAAAATCTGCGCCAACTACAAGGCGGCGATGAGCTGGATGCCTTGCTCTCCCAACTCAAAACCGAGCAAGAAAAATTGGCACAGCAACACGCAAAATACGTACCCCTCGCACTCAAAATTGCCCCCGATTTAGATAGCGAACAAATCAAACAAATCGCCAGTCTGCTCATCAAACACCGCATCGACGGCGTCATTGCCAGCAACACCACCTTATCGCGTGAAGGCGTAGAAACCTTGGTACATGGCAGCGAAACTGGCGGCTTAAGTGGCGCGCCCGTGCGCGACAAATCCACCGCCGTCATTCGCGCCCTCGCCACCGAATTACAAGGCGCACTCCCCATCATCGGCGTAGGCGGCATCCTCAACGGCGCCGATGCACTAGAAAAAATGCAGGCCGGCGCATCTCTCGTACAAATTTACAGCGGCTTAATTTATCGGGGCCAAGGCTTAATCACGGAGTGTGCGGCAGCGCTCAAAGCAAAATAATGGCGCAAGGGAAGGACTGATTAAATCCGAATGTGGGAGGCCGATTTATCAGGCGATGACTCTTTCAATAAAAACAATCGCCCAATAAATCGGCCTCCCACAAATCAGCGCGCCTCAAAATTTACAAAAACAAACTGTTCTGCACAGGCTCACGCCCCACTTTACTTAACGCTTCGAGTGCTAGGCGCGCGCCATCGGTAATGCCGTGCTGCTTACCCAGTTCCATCAATTTTGCCACCGCAGATTCAAACGGATAGTCCGCATCTACCCATTCTTCCACCAGTTCTTTAGCGGTGTGTTTGGTTAGCTTCAACATGCCCGACTTCACCCGCACCAGTTGCGCCGAGGTTCTGCCGCGCTTGACCACAATCGCCATGTGCCGATGTCGATCCATTAACACCTGTCCACAAGTGACGTGCAGAGTGGGGGCGATGAAGTCAACAGTGTGGTAATCAGTGAGGTCTTTGGACATGGGAAAGAGAACATTCCTGTATTTTTTAGCGGGGTGTGTCGCGCCATAATTTTATGTCAGCGTCCGCCACCATACCCAACATTGCGCATATCTATATTCCATCAATGCGGTTGATGGGTGGGGGCGATTCAGCGGATAATCGCGCCCTTCTAGGAGTTTGAGCGGTATGACGGATTATTTACTCATCATTGTTGGTACGGTGTTTGTGAACAACATCGTGATGGTCAAAATTCTTGGCCTGTGTCCCTTCATGGGCGTTTCCAAAAAATTGGAGGCGGCTATCGGCATGGGAGCAGCCACCACTTTTGTGCTCACGCTGGGTTCGGGTGCTAGCTACCTCATCCAACATTACCTACTCGGCCCTGAATTAGCCTACCTCACCACACTGTCATTCATCGTGGTCATCGCAGGCATTGTGCAGTTCACCGAGATGGCAATTAAAAAGACCAGCCCTGACCTATACCAAATTCTTGGCATTTACCTGCCTCTTATCACCACCAACTGCGCAGTGCTAGGTATTCCCCTGTTGAATGTGCAAGCCGAGCATGACTTTATGGAGTCATTACTATTCGGTTTCGGCGGCGCAGTCGGCTTCACGATGGTGATGGTTCTATTCGCAGGCATTCGCGAACGCCTCGATGGCGCCGATGTACCTGCCATCTTCAAAGGTTCGGCTATCGCTTTCATCACAGCAGGACTCATGAGTCTTTCATTTATGGGATTCTCGGGGCTGGTGAAATGATTTCTGCGTTGTGGGTGATGATCGGCATTTCGTTGCTGCTCGGCACCGTATTGGGCTACTCCGCCCTCAAATTCAAAGTTGAAGGTAATCCACTCGCCGAGAAAATTGATGCCGTGTTGCCGCAGACACAGTGCGGACAATGCGGCTTTCCTGGTTGCAAACCTTATGCAGAAGCCATCGCCAAGGGCGAAGTGGGCATCAACAAATGTCCGCCCGGCGGCGAAGAAGGCATTCAGAAACTAGCTGATTTACTGGGCGTCGAGTTTCAACCGTTTGGCGAAGGTGCTGCGCCCAAAGCCAAAGCGCTTGCCTTTATTGATGAACAAACCTGCATCGGTTGCACCTTATGCATTCAGGCTTGTCCCGTGGATGCCATTGTGGGCGCAGCAAAACAGATGCACACCATCATCTCGTCTGAATGCACGGGCTGTGAACTGTGTTTGCCACCGTGCCCTGTCGATTGCATCAGCATGAATCAAGTTGGGGAAGATATTGGAAGCTGGAAGTGGCAGCACCCCGTCATCATTCCCATCAAAATCGCAGCATGAGGACTCTATTTTCTTTCCACGGTGGTGTGCATCCCGCAACGCATAAGGCGGAATCAACCCGCACGCCGATTACCCGCGCTGCCATCCCTTCCAAGCTGGTGATTCCCCTGTGGCAACACGTGGGCAATCGCTCTGTGCCAATCGTGCAAGTGGGCGACCACGTGCTCAAGGGGCAAAAGATAGGCCGTCCAGAAGGCAAGCTTTCGAGTGCGGTACACGCCTCCACGTCGGGCACAGTGAGCGCCATTGATATGCAGTTGGTGGCGCATCATTCTGGCTTGCCCGATTTGTGCGTCACGCTGATTCCCGATGGCAAGGATGAGTGGGTCACACATGCTGGTGTGGACATCGCACACACTGCCCCTGCCGAATTACGCCATCTGCTGCGCAAAGCGGGCGTGGTGGGTTTAGGTGGCGCAGTATTCCCCAGCGACCTTAAAACTGACGCGCACCATCACCAGATGAGAACCTTGGTGATCAATGGTGCCGAGTGCGAACCCTACATCACCTGCGATGACATGCTCATGCGTGAACGTGCGCTAGACATTCTGCACGGCGCTGAATTGTTGCGCGAATTGCTACAGGCAGAAGAAGTGCTCATCGGCATTGAGGACAACAAGCCCGAAGCGATTGCAGCGATGCAACTCGCTGTCACGCAAGCGGGCTATCGCAAGATGGAAGTACTGTCCGTGCCGACCGTGTATCCCAGCGGTGGAGCAAAACAGTTGATTCGCATCCTCACAGGCATTGAAGTGGCCGCAGGTGTGCGTTCCACCGAAAAGGGCGTGCAGTGCTTCAACGTGGCCACAGCTTACAGTGCTTGGCGCGCATTGGCACACGGAGAACCCTTGCTCTCTCGCATCATCACAGTGACCGGCAATGTGAGCCATGCGCAAAATTTTGAGGTTCTGATTGGCACACCGCTGAACGAATTGGTCGCCCTCGCGGGTAGCCAGCCCGACACCACTCGCCACATCATGGGCGGGCCGATGATGGGTGTCGACTTGCCCTCGGGTACGGTGAGCGTCACCAAGGCGACCAACTGCATCATCGCGTCATCACCCAAATTATTTCCCCCACCCGCGCCTGCTTTGCCGTGCATTCGCTGCGTCCGTTGCGCAGATGTGTGTCCCGCCGATTTGCAGCCGCAGGATTTATATTGGTTCGCCAAATCAAATAATTTTGGTAAGGCGCAAGAATTTAATCTGGCCGATTGCATCGAGTGTGGAGCTTGCGCCTATGTGTGCCCAAGCAACATTCCACTGGTGCAGTATTACCGTTATGCCAAGAGCGAAATACATGCACGTTCAGTCGAAAAGCTAGCCGCAGATAAAGCGCGTGAACGGCATGATTATCGTCAGTTCCGTATCGAGCGCGAGAAGACAGAGAAGGCGCAACGCTTGGCACAAAAAGAACGCGATGCGGCAGCCGCAAAAGCCTCGTTCGATGCCAACTTGGCTGCCACTGAAAATGCGCAACAGCAAACGATTAATGAGGCCATTGAGCGCGCCAAAGCACAAGCCGTCGGCACGCATGCGCTAAACACCGAGGCGCTCACCCCAGAGCAACTCGCAAAAATTGCCGCCGTTGATGCGCGTCGCGCCAAGCTGCACGAACTCGCCGCCAATGCGGGCGCCGATGACGAGCCGCCTAAATCTTGAGAAGGTCTAGATAAAATGTTCAGCTCCCCCTTCATCACCCAACCCAACAGCGTCAGCCAAATTATGCTGCGCGTGTTGTTGGCGCTCATTCCTGGTATCGCCTTATACGTGTGGTATTTCGGCCCAGCGATTTTGGTGTCGATTACGCTCGCTTCGATCACCGCACTCGCCACCGAAGCGGCGATGCTCAAACTACGCAAGCGCCCGATCAAACCGTTTATCTCCGACAACACCGCTCTGCTTACCGCATGGTTGTTGGCGCTATCCATTCCGCCATTAGCACCGTGGTGGTTGATTGTGGTGGGCACGGCATTCGCCATCGCCGTCTCTAAACATCTGTACGGCGGGCTGGGCAGCAACCCTTTCAACCCCGCAATGATTGGCTATGCGGTGCTGATTATTTCTTTCCCCGTGCACATGACGCACTGGCTAACACCGCACGCAATGAGCGGTGTCGAGCTGTCCTTCATCGAACAACTTAACTACATCTTCAACGGCGTGCTGCCCAATCATCTGACGCTAGATGCCATCACCATGGCGACCGCACTGGACACGATGAAAACGCAGTTGCATCTCGGCTTGTCTGTCACCGACATCCGCGATATGCCTATCTATGGTCACCTTGCGGGTAAGGGGAGCGAGATCGTCGCTATCGGTTTCGCTATCGGCGGTCTCTACTTAATTTTGACGCGCATCATCACTTGGCATTTGCCTGTTGCCTACCTTGCCGCACTGTTCGCCACCGCAGGGATATTCCATCTGGTCGATCCTCAACATTACGTCACACCGCTATTCCACTGGTTCTCTGGTGCGGCGATGATTGGTGCGTTCTTCATTCTCACCGACCCCGTCACCTCGCCCACCACGGTGAAGGGCAAATTTATTTTTGCGATTGGCGCAGGCGTTCTCACTTACCTCATTCGCGCCTTCGGCGGATTTCCTGATGGCATGGCGTTCGCCACTTTGTTGATGAACATCTGCGTGCCACTAATTGATGCCTACACACAACCCAAGGTGTTCGGTAAGAAGGGAGCGGGCAAATGAAACGTATCGCGCGCTCCACCTTGCAAACCGCCGCCAATCTGATCTTCTTTGCCGTTATCGCCACGGCTATTCTGGCTTCGGTCTTCTTTATGACGCATGACGCCATCGTAAAGAGTGAAGAAGCGGAAAAGATGAAGCTCATCACGCAGATCGTGCCGACCACGCTGTTCGACAACGACATCCTTCAAGATAAGTTGGACATCGCGCCCAATCCCCTGTTGGGCACTGAAAATGCCACTGTTGCTTACCGTGCACGCCTCAAGGGTGAGCCCTCCGCTGTCGTATTGGAATCCATCGCGCCGGATGGTTACAGCGGCAAGATATTCCTCATCCTCGCCGTACGCGCCAATGGTGAGTTGGCCGGGGTGCGGGTCGTGACACACAAAGAAACACCCGGACTGGGCGATTACATCGAACTACCGAAAGACCCTTGGATTAAAGGGTTCGATGGCAAATCACGCGAGGTGTACAAAGACGATGATTGGAAAGTGAAGAAGGATGGCGGTCAGTTCGCCTACATGGCAGGCGCGACCATCACCCCGCGCGCCATCGTCAAGGCAGTGAACAAGGCGCTCATCTACTATGCTGAAAATCGTGAAGCCTTATTTGCAGCCAGCGCACCCAAGCAGGAGGTGAAAAAATGAACGTCAGTGAATTCAAAGAAATCTTTCACAACGGCATGTGGAAGCAGAATCCGGGCATCGTGCAGTTGCTCGGCCTATGTCCATTGCTGGCAGTAAGCAGTACTGTGGTGAATGGCGTGAGCCTTGGGCTCGCCACTGCCATCGTAATGGCATTGAGCGGAGCATCCATCGCACCTATCCGCAACTACGTTCCTAACGAGATCCGTATCCCCGTGTTCATTCTCATCATTGCGGTGCTGGTCACCGTGGTGCAATATCTGATGAATGCCTACATGTATGGGCTATACGTGGTGCTCGGCATCTTCATCCCGCTCATCGTCACCAACTGCATCGTATTGGCACGTGTCGAGGCCTTTGCCTCCAAAAACGGCGCGATGGCCTCGGCATGGGATGGCTTCTCCATGGGGCTGGGATTGACTGCCGTATTGGGTGTGTTGGGTGCATTCCGTGAAGTCATCGGCAAAGGCACGCTGTTCTCTGGTATTGATTTAGCACTAGGCGACATGGCGCAAGGTTGGGTACTGCATGTTGTACCTAACTATCACGGCTTCCTGCTCGCCATACTGCCACCCGGTGCGTTCATCGGTCTCGGCCTACTCATCGCAGGTAAGAACTGGCTAAACCTGCGCGCAGAAGCAAACGCACGCAACAAACCCGCCTCGACAGCGATGACGGGCGAGGTCGTACAAGGATGAATGCGGCAAAACGGCGCGAAATATTCTTGCGCCTGCAAGCCGCCAATCCGCACCCCACCACCGAACTAGAACACGCTAATCCATTCGAGTTACTGGTCGCCGTCATCCTCTCGGCGCAAGCCACCGACAAAAGCGTGAACCTCGCCACGCGCGAACTGTTTCCCGTTGCACGTACCCCGCAAGCTATTTTTGATTTAGGCGAAGCCGAACTACGCGGCTACGTGCAACGCATCGGCCTGTATCAAACCAAAAGCAAACACATCATTCAGATGTGTCGCATCCTGCTTGAACAACATGGCGGCGAAGTGCCGCAGACGCGTGAAGCACTGGAAGCCCTGCCTGGGGTAGGCCGCAAGACCGCCAATGTCATTCTCAACACCGCCTTCGGCCAGCCGACCATCGCCGTCGATACGCACATCTTCCGCATCAGCAACCGCATCGGTTTAGCCCCCAGCAAAGACGTGGTGGAAGTGGAAAAGAAACTCATGAAATTCATCCCCGACGAATTCAAACAAGACGCACACCATTGGCTCATCCTGCATGGACGCTACACTTGCATCGCACGCAAACCGAAATGTGGGGAATGCATCATTCA
>JAGVFD010000065.1 GCA_020057805.1 Sideroxydans sp.
ACTTGGAAGGCGATGCCAAAAGCCATGAACATGCCAATCACGAAACTCAAATACTTGTCGATGTCCGTCATCACCGCCACACCTTGGGGCGCAGCCGCTGTGATGAATCCAAACACAACGGGGAATACCGCAAAATAGGCGAAGGCCATGCCGCTGTAAAACAGCAAGGTGCTGGCAATCACCAGGGGCAACACCATGCGTTTCTCTTGTGCGTACAAACCTGGTGCGACGAAGCGCCACACTTGATAGAGCATGTAAGGGAGTGCAATAAGAAAGGCAGCCATCATGGCTACTTTGAGTGGCACGAAAAAAGGCGTGGTGACATCGGTGGCAATCATCTGCCCGCCTTGCGGCAATTTGGCCAACATGGGTTGCGCCAACAGCGAATACAAATCGGCAGCCCACGGAAATAAACAGAGGAATATCAGTAACAACGCGAGTGCCGAGTTCAACAGGCGCGAACGCAATTCGATGAGGTGCCCCACCAAACTTTCACTGATACCCATCATTGCGGCTTGCTGGGCGCATCGTTAAGCGCCGTAGCCTCGGGCAATTCGACGGCAGGGGCCAAACGATGCTGGGCTTGAAGAATCTGCTGTTCCAAAGTGAGTTGCGCAGTTTTCACTTCTTGCTCCACTTCGCCTACTTGCTGCATCAAGCTATGCTTCATCTTGCGCGCCGCGTCCAAATCCATTTCATTGGAAATGTCGTTTTTCACGGTGCTCACATAACGTTGCACCCTACCCCACAGGTGCCCTGCCGTGCGTGCCACTTGAGGCAAACGTTCAGGGCCGATGACGATAAGTGCGACCAATGCGACCACAATCAATTCAGAGAATGCAATGTCGAACACGACTATTTATCTTTCACTTCGCCTTCGATGGTTTTAGCATCCGGCTTGGGTGCACCTGCTTCTTCGCCCTTCATGCCATCTTTGAAACCTTTAACAGCACCGCCTAAATCCCCCCCAATGTTGCGCAGCTTTTTAGTACCAAACACCAGTACCACCACCAACAACACGATCAACCAATGCCAGATACTGAATGAACCCATGATGCACTCCTTATTGAATTATCTACGTTTGACCATCGGCGGAATGTTGCCGCCGCCGATAATGTGAATATGCAGATGAAATACTTCTTGTCCGCCGCCTTTGCCTGAATTGATGACCGTGCGAAAGCCATTTTCTAGCCCTTGTTGGCGCGCCAACTGGGGAGCAAGCAGCAGCATCTTACCTAACAAAGCCGCGTGACTTTCATCGGCTTCCAATAGCGAAACCAGATGGCGTTTAGGGATAAGCATGAAGTGCACAGGTGCGACGGGATTGATGTCGTGGAAGGCCAACACTTCATCGTCTTCATACACCTTGCGACTGGGAATTTCACCGCGCGCAATTTTGCAAAAGAGGCAGTTTTCGCTCATTTACGGCTCGCCTTTTCCGCAATGCCCGACACACCTTCGCGGCGCGCTAACTCATTCAACACATCGTCTGCACTCAAGCCTTTGTGTGCCAACAGCACCAAGGTGTGAAACCACAAATCGGCGACTTCGTAAGTGAGATGTTGCTTGTCGTCATCCTTGGCGGCCAACAGCACTTCGCCTGCTTCCTCAATCACTTTTTTCAGGATAGCGTCATCGCCTTTGCTGAAAAGTTTGGCGACATAAGACGATTCAGCCGCTGCGCCTTTGCGTGCTTCAATCGTTTCAGTCAGCCGTTGCAGAATGTCGTTGTTCATTTTTTATAAATCTCATCAGGGGATTTCAGCACGGCATCCGTCTCTACCCATTGCTCGTTTTTTAGCACGCTGAAGAAACAACTCTCACGCCCCGTGTGGCAAGCAATGCCGCCTTGTTGCTCAATCTTCAGCAGAATCACATCGCTATCGCAGTCCAAACGAATTTCTTTCACTTTTTGGATATGTCCCGACTCTTCGCCTTTGTGCCACAGCTTTTTGCGCGAACGTGACCAATACACGGCCTCGGATTTTTGTTGCGTCAGTTGCAACGCTTCACGATTCATCCACGCCACCATCAACACACGACCTGTCAACGCATCTTGCGCAATCGCAGGCACTAGACCGTCGTCCGACCAGTTCACTTTATTGAGCCACACTGAACTCACAATCTCACCTCAATACCCTGTTTAGCCATATGCTGCTTGGCCTGCTGCACGGTGTATTCACCAAAGTGAAAGATGCTGGCGGCGAGTACGGCATCGGCGCCACCTTGCTTCACGCCATCTGCCAAATGTTGCAAATTGCCCACGCCGCCACTGGCAATCAAGGGAATCTCCAGCACATCGGTCACCGCACGGGTGAGGGCTAAATCGAAGCCGCTCTTTTGCCCATCTTTATCCATACTGGTGAGCAAAATTTCGCCCGCGCCCAAGCGCTGCATTTTTTGCGCCCACTCGATCACATCCAAGCCGGTCGCCTTACGTCCACCGTGAGTGAATACTTCCCATTTACCGGGTGCGACCTGCTTCGCATCAATCGCCACCACGATGCACTGCGAGCCATAACGCGCTGCCGCATCCGCGACCAGTTGCGGATTGACGACGGCCGAGGTGTTGATGCTGACCTTATCCGCACCAGCGTTGAGCAGATTGCGTACGTCTTGCACTTCGCGTACGCCCCCGCCCACAGTCAACGGAATAAACACCTGTTCAGCCACTTGCTCGATGATGCGGAAGATGATGCCGCGATCATCCGAACTGGCGGTGATGTCAAGAAAGGTGAGTTCGTCCGCACCCTGTTGGTCATAGCGTTTAGCGATTTCAACGGGGTCGCCTGCGTCGCGCAATTCAACAAAACTGACGCCTTTAACCACGCGCCCTGCCGTGACGTCCAAGCAAGGAATAATGCGTTTCGCCAGCATCAGATTTTAGGTGACAGCTCGTCTGCCAAGGCTTGCGCAGCGCGGAAATCGAGTGTGCCTTCATAGATGGCGCGACCGGTAATCGCGCCCGTAATGCCTTCGCCGCGCACGGCGCAGAGCTTGCGCACATCGTCTAGATTGGTGATTCCGCCGCTGGCAATGACCGGCACATGCAGAGGACGCGCCAATTCAACCGTCGCCTCAATATTCACGCCAGACATCATGCCGTCGCGCCCGATGTCGGTATAGATAATCGCTTCTACGCCATACCCTTCAAAGCGCTTGGCCAAATCACCCACATCGTGCCCCGTGAGTTTTGACCATCCATCCACCGCCACTTTACCCGCCTTGGCATCCAAGCCCACCATCACATGACCGGGGAATGCGTCGCACGCTTCGTGCAAAAAGCCCGGCACTTTCACCGCTGCTGTGCCGATGATGACGTAAGTGACGCCCAAATCCAGATAGCGTTCGATGGTTTCCAAATCGCGAATGCCCCCACCCAGCTGCACGGGAATGTCGTTGCCGACTGCCTCGATGATGCTGCGCACAGCCGCTTCATTTTTGGGCTTACCCGCAAATGCGCCATTCAAGTCAACCAGATGCAAGCGCCGCGCGCCTTGCGCCAGCCAATGTTTGGCCATCGCCGCTGGGTCGTCAGAGAACACGGTTGCGCCCTCCATTTCGCCTTGGCGCAGACGGACACATTGACCATCTTTCAAATCAATCGCGGGAATAATGAGTGTTTTCGTATCCATGATGAGTAATGATTAAACAGGATTCCAGTTAATGAAATTTTGCAGCAGTTGCAAGCCAGCAGCTGCACTCTTTTCGGGGTGAAACTGTACCGCGAATAAATTATTGCGCGCAACCGCGCATACAAAAGGCTGCGGATAGTCAGTAGTGGCTTGCACCCCGCCAGCCTCACGCGGCTTCACGTAATAGCTGTGCACAAAATAGAAGCGCGCGTCTTGCGCAATGCCCGCCCACAGCGGATGGTCACCATGCTTAACGCCATTCCAGCCCATGTGCGGCACTTTAAGTTGATTTCCTTGCGCATCTTTCATATGCGCATCGAAACGTAGCACCTCGCCCGCTAACACGCCCAAGCCCGGCACATCCCCTTCGGCGCTATGCTCAAACAACATTTGCAAGCCGATGCAAATACCCAAGAAGGGCTTGTTGTGCGCAGCATCCAACACGGCTTGGCGCAGACCGCGCGCTTCCAACTCACGCATACAATCAGGCATCGCGCCTTGTCCTGGGAAAATCACGCGTTGCGCGTTGGCAATCACCTGCGCATCATCCGTCACACACACGTCGGCATGGGGAGCAACCTTGCGCACGGCCTGATACACCGAGCGCAAATTGCCCATACCGTAATCAACAATCGCAACATCAACCATAACGGATTACAGCGTGCCTTTTGTTGAAGGCATAACGCCCACCATCCGCGGGTCTTGTTCCAATGCCACGCGCAAGGCACGGCCAAATGCCTTAAAGATGGTTTCGGCTTGATGGTGCGCGTTGTCACCCGCCAAGTTATCAATGTGCAATGTCACTAAGGCATGATTCACAAAGCCTTGGAAAAATTCACGTATCAAATCCACATCAAACTCACCGATGTTAGAACGCGTGAATTCGCAGTTAAACACCAGCCCAGGACGTCCCGAAATATCCAACACCACACGCGACAAGGCTTCATCCAGCGGCACGTAAGCGTGGCCGTAACGACGCAAACCCTTCTTGTCGCCGATGGCCTGATTAAAGGCTTGCCCCAAGGTGATGCCGATGTCTTCCACCGTGTGGTGAGCATCAATATGTAAATCGCCTTTGGCAAGAATGTCTAAATCCACCAAGCCGTGACGCGCCACTTGATCCAACATGTGCTCAAGGAAGTGCAAGCCGGTATCGAACTTCACCTTGCCTGTGCCGTCGAGATTGAGCTCGACCGCGATTTTTGTTTCTAGGGTGTTACGAGTTACATGTGCGCTGCGCATGATTGGCCTTATGCGAGTGAGTTAATCGAATCTTGCAATGCTGCGATGAAGCTATCGTTCTCCTGCGGCGTGCCCACGGTGACGCGCAAACAATCGGCAAGGGCGGGGTGACCGCCATTCAAATTCTTAATCAGCACGCCACGTTGCTTAAGCCATTCAAAGTGTTGCGTGGCTTGTGCCACCCGCAACAAAATAAAGTTAGCTTCACTGGGATACACCGTCACCCCTTGCGTGGCTTGCAGTGTCACCATTAAGCGTGTGCGTTCTTGCTTAATGCGCTCGGCTTGCGCCAACAACACGCCATGGTGTTGCAATAATTTTACCGCGACCATTTGCGGTAAAACGCCAACATTATACGGTAAGCGCAACTTTTCTAGCTGGCTCAACCAAGCTGTTGAACCCGCCAAAAAACCCAGTCGCAATCCAGCCATGCCCAGCTTGGAATAGGTGCGCATCACCAACAGATTATCGTAGTGCGCC
>JAGVFD010000195.1 GCA_020057805.1 Sideroxydans sp.
GAGAACGCCTTGGGCATCCTTGCCATCAACGCGGGTACACACTGCAACCCAAGCTTTGGCGGCGACACTTTCTACTCTTGGACAGAAGTGCTGGAACGTTGGGAGATACCGGGTCGCACAGACATCGGCGCCTTGCGTCTGCGCATGGTCGGTGTGAAGAACGCACCCGCAAAATCGTTGCCCAGCACCCACATCGAGAAAGACGGCAAGCGGGTATATCACCCCAACGTCGTGCTCGATCTTGATTACACCGTTTTCATTCCACGTCGATAAGGAAGAACCATGTCAGCCATTCACCCCAATCAAGCTTTGTTCGGTGGCGAAAAGCCATTCCCCATCATCCCTAGCTGCGAACATTTCGCTGGGAGCGAGAAACTCATCCTGAAAGCCCTGTCGCTGCAAGACAGCCTCGGCCCCATCTTTGACATCACCTGTGATTGCGAAGACGGTGCCGCCGCAGGGCAAGAACGCGAACATGCCGAGATGATCGTGCGCGTGTTGAATTCGGAAGCCAACAAATGCCGCATGGCTGGTGCGCGCATCCATGACTACACCCATGCCGCTTGGCGATTAGACGTAGACATATTGGTGGGCGGGGCAGGCAAGTTGCTGGCCTACATCACCATCCCCAAATGCACCAAAGCCTCACAAGCCGCTGAGATGATCGCGTACATCCAAAAAGTGGCGGCATCGCACGGCATCACACGCCAGATACCCATCCATATCTTGGTCGAGACGCATGGTGCCTTGCATGAGGTGTATGAGATCGCTGCACTGCCTTGGCTACAAGTCATTGACTTTGGTTTGATGGATTTCGTCAGCGGCCATCACGGTGCCATCCCCGCCAGCGCGATGCGTAGCCCTGGCCAATTCGAACATCGCTTGTTGGCCCGCGCCAAAGCGCAAGTCGTGGCCGCAGCATTGGCACACGGTGTCATACCCGCGCACAACGTCACGCTCGATCTTAAGAACACTGAGACCACTTTCTCCGACGCCAGTCGTGCGCGCAACGAGTTCGGTTTCTTGCGCATGTGGAGTATCTACCCCACCCAAATCCCCGCCATCGTCGATGCCATGAAACCGAATTACGACGAAGTCACCATCGCCAGCAATATCCTGTTGGCGGCTCAAGCAGCAGAGTGGGGGCCCATACAATACGGCGGCGAATTACACGATCGCGCAACGTATCGCTACTTCTGGGAAGTGCTGCAAAAAGCGAAACTGACCAGCGTTGAGATGCCCCCCGCTGCGCTGCAGGCCTTTTTTAGTTAGCAGGTTGAATAGCGCCGCGCAATAAAAAAGGCCTGCCAAGTTGGCAGGCCTTTGCTTTGCTTGAACCGCTTTTAAGTCGTGCCGAACTTCGCTTCCACCAACACGCCGATTTCCTTTAGGAAAGGGGTGGGCAACAAACCGCCCGCGCACACGATGACGCCTTGATTGGGAATCTCGACTTCTTCATCGCCGTGTTTCATGACGATGGTGTCCTTGCCTATTTGTTTCACGCCTGATTTGAGCATGATTTGTAATTTCCCAGCATCGGCCATTGCCTTTAGCTTGTCGCGATTTTTGGGTTTTGCACCACCGAATGCTTTACCGAAATCTTCACCTCGCGCTGATAACACAACGGTTGTGCCGGGTTCTTCAGCAATTGACATGGCCGCTTCTACTGCGCTGTCGCCGCCACCTACTACTACCACATGCATGTTGCGATATTGCTCGGGGTCAATCAGGCGATACACCACTTTGGATTGCTCTTCCCCAGGGCATCCTAGTTTGCGCGGTGTGCCGCGACGACCAATGGCGAGTAGCACGGTGCGTGTTTCATATGAACCCTTAGAGGTCTTCACGATGAAGCCTTTGTCCGTCTTGGTGATGGTCTCCATCCGCTCTTCGAAATTGAGCTTCATACCCGTCTTCTTGATGATGTCCGCCCAGAATTCAAGCAGCTTCTCTTTGCTGACTTCCTTGAAATGCATCTCGCCGATGAGCGGCAGTTTGACGGGCGCAGTCATTGCCACCTTGTTGCGTGGATATTGGAAAATCGCACCGCCCAAAGAAGTTTCTTGTTCGAGTGTCACATAGCGCAGCTTTTGTTCCATTGCGCCCAACGTCGCGCCCAATCCTGCGGGGCCCGTGCCGACGATGACTACATCATAGGCATTGCCACTGCCTTTGAATTTGGCGATGGATGCAGCAGCTTGCGCCCCTTGCGTAGCGGATTTACGAATCAAGCCCATGCCGCCCAGTTCACCCGCGATGAAAATGCCTTTGACGTTAGTTTCGAAAGTTGGATCGACCTGCGGAATATCCATGCCGCGTTTTTCTGTACCAAATACCAGCGTGATCGCATCTTGTGGGCAAGAAGCCGCACACGCGCCGTGCCCAATGCACAAGGTGGGGTTGATTAAAACCGCCTTGCCTTTAATCATTCCCAGCGCTTCTTCTGGGCAGGCTTTTACGCAACTGCCTGACCCTAAACACAAAACAGGGTCAATTACAGGGTGTAGCGAGGAAGGCTCGGTGAGGCCTTGTGAAACAGCCTCCTTCATTTGGCTAACCGAGTCGTTCTCATGCTTTCTTTTACCGTTGAGGTAGATAAACAAAATGACGATAAGCGGTATGAGGTAAATAGCGATGTCCATGAAATTGAGTCCAAGTGAAGAAGGCGGTTAAAAAATCTTTATAAATCAAGCCGAAATTTAAGGTGAACTAAGTTTTAGCGGCCTATAGGCAGTGTCAATTGAACTTTGGTTCAACGTGCCAGTCGGAAGCGGCCACATTTTAAGTGGGCTTGCTACAGATTACAAACGAGCGACTCACTATATAATCCGCGCAGTAAAAAAATTAAGGCTACTGGACTCCAAATGAAAGCAAAAGCAAAAACATCGCACCTACCCTGGCTCATCTTTATTGGCATCGTGGGGCTGATTACGTTCACGGGGTATTTCTTTGTCTACCCACAAACCTTGTACAAACCGGGCGAAGAGCTATTCGATTTTGGCTACAACTTGGGTCTCATTGGCGGTGTGATGATGTTGCTGTTGTTGCTGTATCCCCTACGTAAGCGCTGGGGGGTGATTGCCAATCTGGGTTTTCTGCCCACTTGGTTTAAGTGGCACATGGTGCTGGGTATTTTAGGCCCGTTGTTCATTGTTTTTCACTCCACCTACCACGTCTACATTCCTTTTATTCATCCGCAAGGCTCAATGAACGCCGCCATTGCCATGTACTGCATGTTGTTGGTGTCAGGTAGTGGCACGTTTGGTCGCTTTTTCTATACCAAAATTCACCATGGACTGTATGGCCGTCAAGCCAACGTAAAAGACCTGCAAGCGGATATTGATGAAAACGGAGATTCAAAGTCTTTGTTTAACTTCGCCCCTAGCATTGAAAAATCGCTGGATGATTTTCACGCGATGGGCTTGGAATACGGCAAAGAAAAAGGCTATGGTTTTGCGCACTTTTTCCGAGTGGGTATCAAGGCCAATATGTTGGCGCGTTCCTTATCTAAAGAACTGCATCAGGTGATGCGTGAGCAAGGCGCAACGCACCACTTTAATGCCCAGCAACAAAAAGGCATGGAAGAAATGTACGTGGAGTACCGTGGAAAATTGGTTGCTTACATTAAGGCGGTGCGCGATACCGCGCAGTTTCATACCTACGAACGCCTGTTTTCATGGTGGCATATTTTCCACATTCCGTTGGTGTACATGATGGTGTTTAGCGCCATTTATCACGTCTATGCCGTACACGCCTTCTAAATTAAAGTGATTCGTACTATGTCCACACTCTTCAGAACTGCTCTCTTCTTTTGCGCTTTGTTTGTGCTGCCCTTAAACGCGCAGGCGAATAAATTATTGATGCCTGGCGATGTGATTAGTGGTCACGCGAAAGAAGAAGAAAAGTGTGAGGTGTGCCACAAGAAGTTCGACAAGAAGGCGCAGTCGCAACTGTGTATGGATTGCCATAAAGATGTGGGCAAAGATGTGTCGGATAAAAAAGGGCATCACGGCCGCATCGACACCACTAAAGAATGTAAAGAATGCCATGCCGAGCACAAAGGGCGCACTTTTAAGGCCGCTGAATTTGATCAGAAAAAATTCGACCACAAACTGACTGACTTTGAACTCAAGGGCGGTCACGTTGTTGGAGAAAAAGTTAAGTGTGAGAGCTGCCACAAAGCGGGTAAAAAATTTCGCGAAGCGCCTAGCGTGTGCCACACCTGCCATGAAAAAGATGATGAGAAAGCGCACAAAGGCAAGTTAGGCAAAGATTGCGCCAAGTGCCACACCGATAAGGATTGGAAGACAACGAGCTTCGATCACAACAAAACCGAATTCAAATTGGTGGGTAAGCACATCGACGTTAAGTGCTTGAAGTGTCACATCGACCATAAGTACAAAGATATTCCCAAGACTTGCGTGGGCTGCCATAAGAAAGACGATGACAAGGCACACAAAGGTAAGTTAGGCCCTAAATGCGAGACTTGCCACACCTCTAAAGATTGGAAAGTTTCCAATTTCGATCACGATAAAACCAAGTTCAAATTGTTGGGCAAGCACGATGAAGTGAAATGCGCAAAATGCCACATCGACAATAAATTCAAAGACACGCCGATGTTGTGCAATGCCTGTCACAAGAAAGATGACGACAAGGCGCACAAGGGTAAATTCGGCCCTAAATGTGAGACTTGCCATGACGAAAAAGATTGGAAAGTCAGCATTTTCGATCACGACAAGAAGACCAAATTCGCGTTGCTCGGCAAACACATATCGCCTAAGCCGCTGAAATGTACGGCCTGCCATAAGGGCGACCTGTACAAAGATAAGTTAGAGATGACCTGTGTCTCTTGCC
>JAGVFD010000181.1 GCA_020057805.1 Sideroxydans sp.
AGGTGGAGCGCAACATGGCGCGCATTTTAACGGAATTAGGCGGGTGGGTTTGACGCACGTAGCCGTTGCTCAAATTCAAGCACGGGAACGGGGCGGCTGTAGTAATAACCTTGTGCTACTTCGCAGCCGAGTGCGGTGAGTTGCGCGACTTGGGCTGCGGTCTCTACGCCTTCTGCTACCACGCTCATTTTTAAGTTGTGTGCCATGCCGATGATGGTTTTTACCATTTCAGCGTCGTCGTCATTGTTTTCAATATGGCTCACAAATGACTGGTCTATTTTGAGATGGTCGATGGGTAGGCGGCGCAGATAAGACAGGCTGGAATAGCCTGTGCCAAAGTCGTCCAGCGCAATGCGCACCCCTAGGTTGGCGATGTCTTGTAGCAGTTGATTGTTGCCTTGCGAAAATAACAGCAGGCTTTCGGTTAGCTCAATCACCAGCAATTCAGGATTCACACCTGTCTCGTTAAGCGTTTCGTATAAGGCTGTGTTAAATTCGCCTGCTTGCATAAATTGGCGCGCCGATACGTTGAAGCTCACTTGTAAATTGAGCCCCGCATCTTGCCAGCGTTTGGCTTGCAAGCAGGCTTCGCGCATTACCCACAAACCAATTTTGTTAATGAGGTGGCTGTGTTCGGCGACGGGGATAAAACGTGCTGGCATAATCATGCCCATGTCGGGATGATTCCAGCGAATCAAGGCTTCGCAGCCGACGATGCGCCCACTTAATAAATCAACTTGTGCTTGATAATACAACTCAAATTGTTGCCGCTCTAGAGCTCGCGGCATTAAGCGTTCTAATTTTAGACGCTCTAAACTTTGCGTGTGCAAGGCTTGCGTGTAATAGCGATAGGTGGCGCGTCCCGCATGTTTAGCTTGATACAGCGCGGCATCAGCATGCTTGAGCAAGGTCTCGGCATCATGTCCGTCTTGTGGAAAAAGGCTGATGCCGAGACTAGGTGAGATGCGTAGTTCGTGGCTGCCCAGTTGAATAGGGCGCGCGATTTCATGCAGAATTTTTTCGGCTACGTGAGCGGCGGCGTGTTCGTCAGAAATTTGATTAAGCATGATGACAAATTCATCGCCCCCCATACGTGCCAAGGTGTCTTCCTTGCGTACGCAGGCTTGCAAACGACGTGCCACTTCTTGCAGCAATTCATCGCCTACTTGGTGTCCCAAACTATCGTTGATGTCTTTGAAGTGATCAAGGTCGAGGTAAATGATGGCGAGTTGCGTGGCGCTGCGCTTGGCACTACTTAAGGATTGAGTGAGGCGGTCATGTAGTAAGCGGCGATTAGGCAAGCCAGTGAGTTGGTCGTGATAGGCCAAAAATTCAACTTGTGCTGCAATGTTTCTTTGCTCGGTAATGTCGTTGAACACGGCTTGATACGCAGTGTTGCCATCGGGTAGCGATACGCGTGCGACGGACACATCCATAAACATCACGTTGCCCGTGCGAGAACGATATTGCGCTTCATAATCGGCGCGTCCGGTGAGCGTGATTTGGGCAAAGCGTTGTTCATCTTCGAGGGCTGAACCGGCATCTAGTTTGAAGTCTTGCAAACTCATGGTGAGCAGCTCTGCGCTGCTGTATTCCAGCTGATTCAAGGCTTCTTGGTTGTGCGCGATGATTTTGAATTGTTCATCAAGGATGACCACCCCTTCAGGCATTTGCTCAAACAGAGTTTGATATTGCTGGCGTGCGGTGACGGCCAGTTGTTCAGCCACCTTGCGCGCTTGAATGTCTTCGATGATGGAAACGCCAAAATTGGGTGTGCCATCTGTGTTCCATACGACAGAAACGGTGATAGATACCCACACGAACTGCCCATTCTTTTTTAGGTAACGTTTTTCTGCTTGGTACTGCTCAAGGTGATTGCTAAACAGCAGGTTGACCTGGCGCACATCGCGCTCCACATCATCGGGATGAGTGATGCCAGTGAAGGAGAGGGTGAGTAATTCTGTTGCGCTGTAGCCTGTGATGTCACATAGCTTTTGATTCACACGTAACCAATGTCCATCAGGTGTGAGGTGTGCCATGCCCACCGCAGCTTGTTCAAATGTTTGTTGGAACAGATGCTGTTGTTGCTCTAACTCGTGCAACATGGCGCGGCGTTGTGATACATCGCGGAAGGACATAACTGCACCAAATACCACCCCCGCACGGTTTTGAATGGGCGTGGCATTTTCTTCAATGGATACTTCACTACCGTCGCGGCGGCGCAAATTGACACCGTTAGATACGGCTTGCGCTTTGCCGGTGCGTAGCGCAATGGACGCAGGAGATTCCACGGTAAGGTGGGTGTGAGCGTCGAAAATTTGGAACACGCTTTCAAGTTTAAGTCCGCGCGCTTCGACTTCGCTCCAGCCGGTGAGTTGTTGCGCTTGCGGGTTTAATGATTCCACGCGCCCCTGTGCATCCGTCACCAGTAGGGCATCACCAATACTGCGGAAGATAGTGTTAATGCGTGAGTCGCTGTGGGCGATTTTGCGCAGATTACGGAAGGCAAAGAAAAATGCAGTGAGGGCACCTAGCGGCAGTAGCAAGGCTAATAAGCCCAAGGCTAATTGATAAGTTGAAAATGCCCCTGAATGATTATTGGTGGGGCTATCAAGCATTAGCTTGGAGGCGATTTCCTCTTCGATTTTTTCTTGCGCATCGCGAATGAATATATTTAATTCGTGATCTATGCCTCGGACTTGTGCATCTACCGCATGAAAGGAATTTGGATTTTGTGGATTAAGTTGTTTGATGGCTTGCGCATAGGCCAGCAGTAAAGCCTCTTCGCGACGCTCTATTTCGAGCAATGCTCGCCCATTGAGTTGGGCTTCTTGCACGATGTGTTGCGCACGAAATAACTGACCATGAAACAGCTGCTGATGCAGATGAAAGGCTTGTTTGTGTTTTTGCAGCAAAACGGGGTCGTGGGCGCGCAACAGTATGTTTTTCCACTCTTGTGTTTGCGCTGAAAACTCCCCCGAAATATGAGCGAAGGCATCTTCAAGCTCCATCAATTGCTGAATATCCGTACGAGCTTGCGTGCTCAACGCGGTCGAAACTTTGTAAAACCAATAGCCGCCTAAAGCGACGGAAAAAACCACCAAAA
>JAGVFD010000190.1 GCA_020057805.1 Sideroxydans sp.
AAACTCGCCAAGGAAAGCTTGTTGGGTGAGATAGGCGGCGGGCACGCGTTGCACGACGCGTTTTTTAATGACGTTGAGCACCTCTGAAACTTCCGAGGGCGTGAGCGTGGCATCGAAAAATGGTTCTAGGCTGTCTAACGGCAAATGCAAGGTATGCAAAATAAGGTAGGCGGCTTCGTCATAGGCTTCGCTGCTGCCGTGACCAAAAGCTAATTTTTCTTGGCTAAACCGACTCACCGCAAAACGCACACAATCGCGCACGGTTTTGAGGGTGGTGAGGGCTTCTGAAAATTGTGAGCTCATTATTTTTTCCCCAATAATTTAACGAGAGTCAAATAATAGACTTCGGACAAGGCTTCTAAATCCGCTACGGACACACATTCATTCAGTTTATGAATAGTGGCGTTGACGGGGCCCACTTCTAAAACTTGCGGGCAAATATCGGCAATGAAGCGTCCATCCGAGGTGCCGCCGCTGGTGGATAAATCGGTCTCGATGCCGACCACTTCGCGAATGGCTTCGCTCACTGCATCCACCAAATCGCCGCGCGGTGTGAGGTAAGGCTTGCCCGACATTTCCCACTTCAGATCATATTCCAAGCCATGTTTGTCGAGGATGGCGTGTGTTTTTTGTTTGAGTGAATCGGTGCTGCTGGCGGTGGAGTGGCGGAAATTGAAGAGGATTTCAACCGTGCCGGGCACGACATTGGTCGCGCCCGTGCCGCCGATGATGTTGGAAATTTGCCATGAAGTAGGGGGGAAGTATTCGTTGCCTTGATCCCATTCCATCGCCGCTAATTCTGCAATTGCGGGGGAGGCTAAATGAATCGGATTTTTAATCAGATGTGGATAAGCGATATGGCCTTGCACGCCTTTCACGGTGAGGGTTCCAGACAGCGAGCCGCGCCGACCATTTTTGATGGTGTCGCCCATTTTGCTCACCGCCGTGGGTTCTCCAACGATGCAGTAATCCAACTTTTCATTACGCGCTTTTAGCGCTTCAACCACGCGCACTGTGCCATCCACCGCGACGCCTTCTTCATCCGAAGTGAGCAGCAACGCGATAGAGCCGCGATGTTGTGGATAGGCTGCGACAAATTTTTCAGTGGCAGTAACAAAAGCAGCAATCGAGCCTTTCATATCCGCCGCACCACGGCCATACAACATGCCATCGCGCACGGTTGGCGTAAAAGGATCACTATGCCATTTATCTACGGGCCCCGTTGGCACGACATCGGTATGCCCCGCGAAGCAGATGACGGGGGCTGAGGTGCCGCGACGTGCGTACAAATTATCTACCTCACCACAATGCATTTTTTCAAACTTGAAATTGAGCGGTGCAAGGTGACCACTGATAAGGTCAAGGCAACCTTCGTCCAGTGGGGTGAGGGATTTACGTGAGATGAGTTGCTGCGTTAGGTCTAATGTCGAGCTCATAGGAAGTAATTTATATTTTTAGATTGTCGTATTCACTTAAGTTATAGCCCGTGGCTAATACCTTTCCATCGCGTTCTAGCACAGGACGTTTAATCACGTTGGGATGGGCATATAGGATGGCTAACGCGCTGGCATCGTCTTGAATAGAGGCCTTCACTTCAGCGGGAAGTTTGCTCCAAGTAGGGCCTGTTTTTTTGAGCAGGCGTTGCCAGCCGATTTGTTTCAACCAGCCCGCTAGCAACGCTTCTGAAACACCGTGTTTTTTGAAGTCGTGAAAATCATATTGAACTTCATGCTCATTTAACCAAGTGCGCGCTTTTTTGACGGTGTCGCAATTGGGAATGCCGTACAGCTTAATCAAGAGCTGCTTCCTGGCATTTCGATGTTGAGCTTGATACCGCTGAAGTTGGCATCTGGTGTGGTTGTGGCTTGTTGTGGATTGGCGGGGTCGTAGGCTTTAACTTTACTGGTTTGAGAATAATCAATTAGCGAAGCTAAATTGCTTGCCGAGTCGGCATTTTTCAAGGCATCTTCTTTGCTGATTTGTCCTGCTTTGAAGAGCTTGTACAGTGCTTGTTCAAACGTCTGCGAGCCTTGCGAAACACTCTGTTCAATGGCTTCTCGGATTTTGTCGATTTGGTCGTTTTTAATGAGATCGGAAATCAGTGCCGAATTGAGCAGTACTTCAACCGCAGGCACTAATACTCCCTTCGTGTTGCGTATCAAGCGTTGCGAAATAACCGCGCGCAAGCTGAGTGATAGGTCTGACAAAATGCTGTTACGGGCATCGTAGGGGAAGAAATTGACGATGCGATTTAAGGCGTGGTAACTGTTGTTGGCGTGCAGGGTGGAGAGACATAAATGCCCCGTCTGCGCAAATACCAAGGCGTGCTTGAGTGTGTCGCGATCGCGAATTTCACCAATCATCAGCACATCAGGTGCCTCACGCATTGCACTAATGAGCGCTGCGCCGTAGTCGGCGGTATCTGTGCCAATTTCACGTTGGTTAACGATGGATTTATCATGGCGGAACATGTATTCGAGCGGGTCTTCAATCGTCAGAATATGACCTGTTTGTGTCTCATTACGATGTTGCAGCATGGCCGCTAAAGTGGTGGACTTGCCTGAACCCGTTGCGCCTACCATGAGCACTAGTCCGCGCTTTTCCATGATGAGTTCTTTGAGTACAGTGGGCAGGTTGAGCTCTTCCACATTCAACACATGTCCGCGCACATAACGGATGACGAT
>JAGVFD010000165.1 GCA_020057805.1 Sideroxydans sp.
ATGTGAACACCGAGTCGGTGAACATTATGACGCTGGAAGATCCGGTGGAATATCCGATTCCATTGATTCGCCAAAGCTCGGTGAATGAAGCGGCCAAACTCGATTTCGCCAGCGGCATTCGCTCTCTTATGCGACAAGACCCAGATATTATTTTGGTAGGTGAAATTCGCGACCATCCCACAGCAGAAATGGCTTTCCGCGCCGCCATGACAGGTCACCAAGTGTATTCAACCTTGCACACCAACTCGGCGGTCGGCGCCATTCCGCGCCTGTTAGACATTGGCATTCTGCCCGACATTTTGGCGGGTAATATCATCGGCATCGTGGCGCAACGCTTGGTGCGCGTGCTGTGCCGTCATTGCAAATATCCTTATCAACCCGACCCTGCTGAACGCAGATTGCTTGGCTTACGCCCCACCGATGAAATTACTTTGTACCGCGCAGCGGGTTGCGACCATTGCCACCATCAAGGCTACAAAGGGCGTCAAGCCGTAATGGAAATTCTAAAAATGGATTCTGATTTGGACGATTTAATTGCGCGCCGTGCCAGCATTCGCGACCTCAAACATGCCGCCATCGAAAATGGCTTCCGCCCGCTGGCACAAGATGGCGTGCGTCGCATATTGCAAGGCGTCACCTCGATTGCAGAAGTCTCGCGCGTGGTTGACCTTACTGACCGTCACTAAAAAAACATCATGGCGCTCTACTCTTACAAAGCAATCGACAGCAACGGCAAAAGCTCAAAAGGCATGCAGGATGCGGCCAATTTAGTCGACCTAGAAATGCGTCTCAAACGCGGCGGGTTAGATTTGATTAGCGGCAAAGAAGAAGACAGTCACGCCGCCTTTGGTGTGAGCAAAATCAAGCGTGTTCACCTCATCACCTTCTTCTTCAACTTAGGGCAATTAAGTCGTGCGGGCGTGCCACTGCTGGAATGTTTAGCTGACTTACGCGACACCATGGAAGAACCCACCTTCCGCGAAATTATCGCCAGTATGGTGGAGTCGATTGAGAACGGCAAAAAGCTGTCGCAAGCTATGGCAGAAAACCCCAATGCCTTCGACAAAATTACCGTCAATCTAACTAAAGCGGGCGAGGACAGTGGGCGCTTGGTTGAAGTTTTTGAACACTTAACCGAGTCGATTAAGTGGCAAGACGAGATGGCTTCACAAACTAAAAACATGATGATTTACCCGCTATTCGTGGGCACGATTGTGTTGGGCATCACCGCTTTTCTCATGATCTATCTAGTACCGCAATTGGTCGGCTTCATCAAAGGCATGGGGCAAGAAATTCCTATCCAAACGCGCATCTTGCTCGCCACCTCTTCCGTTTTCGTGAACTATTGGTACGTCATTTTGATTACGCCGCCCATTCTGTTCGGCGCTTACGTTGCCGCGCTCAAGGTTAATCCGCGCTTGCAATATCACGTGGACAACTTAAAGCTCAACATCTGGCCGACCGGCCCCATCTTGCGCAAAATCATCTTGGCGCGCTTCGCCAACACCTTCGCCATGATGTACAGCTCGGGCATCACCATTCTCGATTGCATTGCCAATTCACGTGATTTGGTAGACAACCAAGTCATCGCAGAAAGCTTGCAAAATGTGATGAACGAAATTGAAGCAGGTAAAAACTTAACGCAGAGTTTCCAACAAGCAGGCATCTTTCCGCCACTGGTAGTGCGCATGCTCAAAGTAGGGGAATCAACAGGCCAACTCGACCAAGCCTTGCTTAACGTCAGCTACTTTTACGACCGTGACGTCAAAGATTCCATCAAAAAAGTGCAAGTGATGATTGAGCCCACCATGACCATTATCTTGGGCGCATTATTGGGCTGGGTGATGCTGTCTGTTTTGTCACCCATTTACGACATCATCGGCAAGGTGAAACTGTAATGAAACGCACCCTACTTTTTTTAAGCGCTGACACCTTTCAAGCTTCCGTGTGGAGCGGGTCTGACTTTTCTGCCGCAAAAACTTTCTCTAACGATGCAGATGGTCGCGAAAGCTTCGCCCTCTACTTAGAAAACAACCCACAGCCCGCTTACCTGATGGTGGATGTGATTGAAGAAGACTTTCATCACGAAACCGTCCCCCATCTATCTGGGTCAAGCCGCACAGCATTATTTGATCGCAAGTTTGAACAGTACTATCGCAGCACTCCCTTCCGCCAAGCGACGCTCGTAAAACGCCAAGACGAAGGACGACGTGATGATGAAATTTTATTTTCTGCCCTGACTAACCCGCAACGTATATCCCCTTGGCTGGATACGTTGCACGCGCAAAAAACTCCTCTCGTGGGCATTTATTCCGTGCCCAATGTCAGCACACAATTAGTACAAGCGATTCCGTCTGAACATCTATTGTTACTGTCATGGGAAAAAGATGCAGGACTACGCCAAACCTATTTCAACAATAAGCGCCTGCATTTTTCGCGCCTCACCCCCACCAATCTAAACAGCTCATTTAGCGCCGCCGTCGCAACAGAAACGCCGCGCACGCAACAATACCTAAAAAGTTTATCGTTGCCGCCGCCCGGTGAAGTCCTCGACATTCAAGTGCTGTGCCACGCCAACGATAAAAAAGAATTAGAAGCGTTGCTGGAAGGTGACAGCAATTTGAAATACTCGCTCATTGATATTGAGCACTTTGCGGTGGCACACCGTTGCAAATATCAATTTACCGACTCCGACGCCACCCCTTTATTTTTAAGCCTGCTGGCAAAAAAACCGCCTACTAGCCATTACGCAAACGGCGAACACACGCACTTCTATTTGCTGTGGAAATTACGCAAAGCGTTATTTGGGCTCGCCATTCTCACCCTGCTCATTGGCATTGCATGGGGCGGTGCAACCATGCTGGAAAGTTGGCAGCTAACCGAAGCAACCCTACCCCTCAACGAAAACAAAACAAAAGTTCAACAGCAAACACAACAAGTGCAAAGTGGTTTCGCCAACACCACCATCCCCGCTGCGGATATGAAATCAGCCGTACTACTCGCACGTAGTTTGAGCCAATACTCACCCCCGCCAAAAGAGGTGATTGGGGGCTTAAGCCTGGTGATGAATAACTTCCCGCGCATCACCCTGCGCAACCTCGCTTGGCAAAGCAGCGCAGCCGATGCGCCGCCTTCACCTTACCCCGCCCAAGTGATTACCTTTGAGGGCTCGCTCAACGAATTTGGCACCGACCATCGTAAAGCGCTAACCTATCTTGAACAGTTTCAACAAGCACTGACTCAACGCGGCTACACCGTAAGTA